>JAAZOW010000300.1 GCA_012797575.1 Methanomicrobiales archaeon
GCCGGAGGGCATCGAGGTCCCGGTCGCCCGGATGATTGAGATGATCCTCGGAGAGGGTACCGAGTTCGTCGAGTACCCGTTCATGGTTGACGGCTACAACCGGGCACGCAACCAGCACGATGCTCAAAAGATCCTCGACCGCCTGCAGGATATCCTCACCCGCAGGTACGAGATCTCCGGCTCCCTGCTGCTCGTCACCCCACGTGACCTCTACATCAATGGATGCGACTTCGTCTTTGGCCTTGCGAGGCCGGCAAGCGGCGTCGCCGTCGTCTCCATGGCCCGCCTCAGGAACGACTACTACGGCAGAGTGCCGGATGATATCGACCTGATCGACCGGACCGCAAAAGAAGGGGCACATGAACTCGGACACCTCCTTGGCCTCGGGCACTGCAAAAACCCCGAGTGCGTCATGTTTCGGCCGCGGACTCTGGATGAGCTGGACCGGAAGAGGAAGATGCTCTGCCCAGCATGCAGGGAGATGCTGGACTCGCGGTCACAGGACCAGTCAGGGCGGAGACGTTGAGGGCAGGCACCCCGTGGTCATGATCGAGGGCGCTTAACGTCAGCCAGGGAAGCCACCGATCCAATCGTGATCTGGTCCGGTCACCAGCGGGCGGTGTAGCCGGTTTCTGATGGGGCTTTTCGGGGGGGGCACTCACGGAGAGTCTGCGTGGCTAGTGCTCGTTGTCAAATCGTACATTCGAGAGATCTTCGGGGGTGTTTGCCCCTCTTCGCGCCCTTTACAGCCATATTGAAAGCAGAGAGACAGGGGAGGGGCAGTCTCGGGGTGCATAGGCCGATGGGCACCCCATCACACGCTCGAGATCTCCCGCTCGGTCCCGATATCATCGAGCGCCTGCCGGGCCGCAAGCCTGACATCGCGGTTGGCATCTCCGAGATGGCGCACCAGGGGCTCCCAGGCCCGGGGGTTGCCTATCCGCCCGAGTGCCCATGCTGCCATCCTCCGGACGCGAGATTTTGGATCGTCAAGCACCCGTATCAGCGGCTCGACGGCCCGGGGATCACCGATCGTGCCGAGTGCCCACGCCGCACCCATTCGGACCCAGGAATTCTCATCCTCCAGGCTACGTATCAGGGGGAGCACAGGCTCACGTTCATCGATGACTCCAAGGGCCTCCGTCGCCTTCCATCGCACTTCAACGTACTTATCATCCAGTGCCCGGATCAGCGAATGCAATGCCCGGCGATCGCCCATCTCCCCGAGCATCTCTGCAGCCCGCCACCGCTCATTGAGATCCCCCGACTCCAGCATCGCCAGGTGCCTGTAGAGTTTCTGCTCCCAACCGAGATCAGTCTTCCCCTGCCCCGGTACCGGCGAATCCCTTCCTGCCATAGGCCACCTCATATCCATTTTGGGGCGTTGCAGTATAAGGTTTTGCCGCAGACCTGGGATCTCCAGGAGGAGCGGATATCCCCAGAGAGATGCTTTTTTCTACTTTCGCGGCCTTCACCATACCATGGAGAGTCCAACCGGTACATCGGAGGGTACGGCGTTCCCACCAGACCTGGAACGTCTTGGCATAACCCCGGGGGCAAAGATCGACATCAGGGAGCTCGACAAGATAGGACGGCGCCACAGCCTCCGTATCTTCCTCTACTTCGAGGAAGATCTGGCCAGGTTCTCCACGCTCCAAAAAGATCTGCAGGAATACAGTGACGTCCCGGACCTGGAGCGCCCGTTCGTCAGGCTGGATGCGTTCCTCAAGTTCGCCACCGAGATGGATCCACTCTTCAGTCAGCGCATGGATGAGCTCCCGCTGATCGTCGAGGTCGTTGCCTACGGGGAGACTGAGATGGGTGAGGGTAACCCCGTAGCCTACGTCAAGGGATTGATGCCGTTCCTGAATGAGCTTGCGGAGGAGGTATCCTCCTCAGCACCCTGACCCCCCACCCATCTCTCCCGGGTCAGTCGTCAACTACCCCGCGCTCACAGGCGGGGCTTATGAAGAATCGGTCAAAACAGAGAAGGATCTCTGAACCCCCGACCCTTCCCGGACAACTCTGACTTCAACGTTCAGGGCAGATCGGGTGCTTCACCCAGGATATCCAGACTCACATCGAAGTTCCTGATCGTGTGGGTGAGTGCCCCCATGCTGATGATATCGATACCGGTCGCGGCGTACCTGGAGAGATCGCCACCGGCAACCCTCCCCGAGACCTCGAGGAGCACTCGATCCCGGAGACCCCGTCCGGAGAGCGCCCTGACCGCCTCACAGACCTCGTCAGGCGTCATGTTATCAAGCAGGATGATGTCAGCTCCAGCATCCGCAGCCGTGATGGCATCGTCCGACGTCTCGACCTCCACCTCGACCATCACGTAGCGGCTCCCTTCCCTCGCCCTCCGAACCGCCTCAGGAAGCGGTACCAGCGCGAGGTGGTTATCCTTGATCAGGATCATATCAGAGAGTGTGTAGCGGTGCGGATCGCCGCCACCAAGCATCACCGCCTTCTTATCCAGCGCCCGGAGACCCGGAGCAGTCTTCCGCGTCGCAGCGACCCGCACGGTTGGAGAGATCGCAGCGACAGCATCAACCGCTTCCCTCGTCCGGGTCGCGATCCCGCTCATCCGCCCGATGATGTTGAGTGCCGTCCGCTCGATGAGGAGGATCGCTCTCGCTGGACCATCGAGTTCGAGGAGGATCTCTCCTGGGGTGACCGGATAGCCATCGGAGGAACACTCACGGACCATGACCTCGAAGTGCTCAAAGAGCATCCGCGCCTCGGCAAGGCCGGCGATGATCCCATGATCCTTTGCCACGACCACCGCCCGGCAGGCGACGTCAGGGACGACCGTTCTCGAGGTGACATCTCCCCACGGCGCGTCCTCCCGGATGAACCGGAGCAGGTCCTCAAGCGGGACCACATGCTCACGCCCCAACAGCGATCATCCGCTCAATCGCCTGACGTGCCCGATCCATGATCTCTCGAGGGAGGACAACCTCATACTCCTCACACTCGAGCGCACGCCACAGATCAGTGATGGATATCTTCTTCATATCCGCACAGACCGCCTCGGACTTCTCATAAAAAACCTGGTCCGGGTAGAGCATCCGGAGACGACATACCATCTCTCGTTCGGTGAAGACCGACCAGGAATCACCTCCACTCATGGCGCCCTTGGTCATACCGCCCGTGGATGCGATCAGGTCAGCCCGCTCCTGAATCTCAGGTGGGCACTCAGGGTGGCAGACGATCATGCTACCCTTCTTCCTGGCCGCCTCGACATCGGCGGTGGTGAACCCGACGTGGACGTAACAGTGGCCGCCCGGCGGCACCGGGATGATGGTCTTTCCGGGGATCTCCCGCTGGACGTACGCCGCAAGGTTTGCATCCGGCCCGAAGAGAATGGTATCGTTTGGAAGCGATGCGACGACCCGGATCGCATTTGAAGAGGTGCAGGTGATATCGGCGAGCGCCTTAGCCTCGGCCGTGCTGTTCACATAGACCACCACCGCTGCATCGGGATGGCGCTCCTTGGCCTCCCGTATCATCTCCGGCGTCAGGAAGTCAGCAAGAGGGCATCCCGCATCCTGCACCGGAATGATCACTTTTCGCTCCGGATTGAGTATCTTTGCTGTCTCAGCCATAAACTGAACGCCGCAGATGACGATAAGGTCTGCTTCAGCCCTCTTCGCCTCGACTGCGAGCTGGAGGCTATCGCCCACCACATCGCCGAGCGCCTGGATCTCCATCGGCTGGTAGTTATGCACCAGAACGATCGCGTTCTTTTTAGCCTTCAGTGCACGAATCTCGTCTTCTATTGCTATGTTCCCACCACCAGAGGATTCTCAAGGTTCTTCAAAAGCGTCAGGATGGAGAGGGCTGCCATGTAGCTCGTCGCGGGATTATCGGGGCTTGGGACGTTCTTCACCTGGATAGAGATCTCACCAAAGTCACCCTCGACAGATATCTCATGGACGTTCCTCTCCAGTGCAGGATCAACCCAGAGCTCCACGTCGGCTTCCCGGCCGGCAGCCAGTCCTAACGCTACCGCGACGTTGATATTTTTTGGGTATAGCTTTATACAGTCTCGGGCAAGGCCCTTAAATACCTCTGTTCTGGCCTCAGCGGTCATCCCAAGGGATGCAGGGGGTTTGGTCGTCCGGAGCAGGAGTTTTTTTGGCGGCGAGACCTGGCCGATCTTGAGGTTATCAAGCCCAACGACAGCGCCGCTCGGAATACGGATCTTCTTCCCCCCCTCCCGGGCGATCTCGATGAGGCGCCCCTGAAACTCATCGTCGGCAAGCGCCCCCACCGAGAGGATGATGATATCCCTTCCCGACCGGAGGATCGCCTCCCCGTAGCGCCGGACCGCGTTGACCGAGGCAGCCTCCACAACGATCGAGAAGTCATCCTGTATAAAGGCGTCAAAGTCCGCATATGGCCGCGCGTGGCAGAGTGCCGCAAGCTCCTCTGCTCTTCCGGGGTTGATATCATAGACTGCAGTGATCTGGATGCCTTCGGCACGCATAGCGATGATACGCCCGACATTCCCGCATCCGAGCAACCCTATTTTTATCATCCAGATAAAAGGTTTGTAGTGTCATCGGTTAAGTATTATGTTGTCGATGGAAACGGTTCAGGGCAAGGGAAGCCTCCCTCGAGTTGGCACGAGCGCGGGGGATGTTGGAAGCTCAAATGGGCGCAGGGAGCCGATTAGCATCACCATACAAGAACTTCAGGGAAAGAGGGTCTACATCGAGAGCTACGGGTGCACCTACAACCATGCCGACACCTGGAGGTTGGAGGCGATACTGGAGGGGCTTGGCTGCAGGTTGACCGGACCAGATGAGGCGGACGCCGTGGTCATCAACACCTGCACGGTGATCGGGGCAACTGAACGCAAGATGCTCCGACGCCTGACAGCGTTTGCCGATCGAGACCTCTATGTGACCGGGTGCATGCCGCTCGTCCAGCGGGAGCGGATCTGCTCAGTCTGCAGCCCTCGCATCATTCATCCAAACGAGATCCATGAGCGGTTCCCTGGTGCCGGCATCCGGGGGCCGGGGGCTACCGGGGTGGTGCAGGTGGCTCGCGGATGCATGGGCCGGTGCAGCTACTGCATCACCCGGCTCGCACGTGGGCGATTGCTGAGCACCTCCCCTGAGACCATCCTCGATGCAGTCCAGAACCTCGTGCGATCCGGAGCCTGCGAGATCCAGGTGACAGCGCAGGATGTGGCCGCCTGGGGGTTCGACCGGGGAGAGTCGCTCCCCGACCTCCTGCAAGATATCACTGAGATCCCCGGGCGGTTCTTCGTCAGGTTGGGGATGATGAACCCCGCCTCGGTGCTCAGGATCCTTGACCCGCTCATAGAGGCCTATGAGAGCGATAAGATCTTTCAGTTTATCCACCTCCCGGTTCAGTCCGGTTCTGATGCCGTCCTTGAGCGGATGCAGCGCGGCTACCGCACAGACGACGTCATCGAGATCGTCGATGCGTTCAGGGAGCGGTATCCGGATATGATGATCTCCTCCGACTTCATCACGGGGTTCCCTGGCGAGACCGATGAAGACTTCCAGAAGACGATCGATCTCCAGCGGCAGGCAGCGTTTGTGAAGGTGAACATCACCCGCTACTCACAGCGGCCCGGGACACCGGCCGCCGCCTTCCAAGATCTCCCTGAACGGGTGCGCACAGAGCGATCCAGGGCGTTGCTTGCCGAGACGAACCGGATCTATGATCTCTACAACGAGCGCTGGAT
Source organism: Methanomicrobiales archaeon (assembly GCA_012797575.1). Taxonomy (GTDB): domain Archaea; phylum Halobacteriota; class Methanomicrobia; order Methanomicrobiales; family Methanoculleaceae; genus Methanoculleus. Next base: position 5,729 of record JAAZOW010000300.1, read on the forward strand.
CGGGAGATCGGTGCCGATCGTCGCGACCGAGAAGAAGGTGCCCGGATCGACCATCTGCCGCAGCCCCTGCTACCTCAACGTCATCATCAAAGAAGACCTTCCGTTCGGGTTCTCGGGGAGAGCGATGATCACCGAGAATCAGCGGCACTACGTCATCGGTGAGCTGGTACCGAGAGTTTAGCCTCACCGAAACTTTTTCTTCCTGAAAAGACCAACCCCTCTACCATGCAGGGGATCACCGGGAAGGAGCTCTCCCCGAGGAAGGCCGAGTACCTCAAGTACATCTATACACAGGGTGAAATCGTAAAAACCACCGATATCGCCGACCATTTCTCCGTCGCGCCCTCGACGGTTACAAAAGCGCTCTCAGAGATCACCGACGCAGGCTACCTTGAGCACTCCCCCTACCACGGGGTGAGCCTCACTCCCGCCGGCACCCATTATGCCCGATTCCTGTTCCGGCGTCACAGGATCATCGCCCTGGTCCTCAGCCGCTACGGACTTGAGCCCGATGAGGCCTGCAGGGAGGCAACGAAGATCGAAGCCCATATCTCAAAAGATGTCATCAACAAGATGTGCACGTCGCTTGGGCACCCTATCATGAGCGTCTGTGGCGAGATCGAACATGATTTCAGTTGCTGCTGCCGCCCCCCGAACGATCGATAGCAGGAGCGGCAAACGTTTTTATTCTCCCATGAAAGTAAATTTAGATCTATACTAAACCTGAGGTGGGAAGTCATGAGATCGTCGGATACGGGCATCGGCACCCTCTCATCCCTCACCGTAGTTGCATCTGTGATTCTCCTCCTGCTTGCAGCGTTCGCGGCGGGGTGCACCGGGATCCCCGACCAGCAGAGTGGAGACCAGATCATCGTCGCGGTCACCATACCGCCAGAGCAGGAGTTCGTGGAGCGGGTGGGGGGAGACCACGTCAGGGTCATCCTGCTCGTACCGCCAGGGGCTGACCCGCACACCTACGAACTGCCCCCCGGCGCCCTCGCCGATGTCGCAGAGGCGGATATGTATGCTCTGGTGGGCTCAGGAATAGAATTTGAACTTGCCTGGAAGGATAAGATCGCCGCACTGAACCCTGATATGCTGGTAGTCAACTGTTCGCGTGGCATCGACCTGATAACAACCGGTACAGGCGGCCATATCCGGACCGACCCCCACGTCTGGCTCTCTCCCCGGAACGCGAAGATCATGGTCGAGAACATCTGTCAGGGGCTCATGAATGTTGATCCAGCAAACGCAGACGAGTACCGCCGGAACGCCGATGCCTACCAGGGTGATCTCGATCTCCTGGATGGAGAGATCACCACAGCGCTCGCCGAATCGGGGGTGAAAAAGATCATGGTCTACCACTCCTCGTGGGCCTACTTTACCCGGGACTATGGTCTTGAAGAGGTTCCGATCGAGAGCGAGGGAAAGGAGCCTTCCCCGCGAAGGATAGAAAAACTCATCAGACAGGCGCGGGAGGAGCATATCAGGATGATATTTGCGGCGCCCGAGTACTCCACCAGGAGCGCCGAGGTGATCGCGGATGAGATCGGCGGGACCGTGGTGCTGGCAAGCCCGCTTGCAAAGGACTACCTGGCAAACATGCGTGACGTGGCCGAGGCGTTCGCGGGGAGCGGCAATCCATGAGTGCTCCCGTGATCGAGGTCGACGACCTCTGGGTCAGACTGCGCGGCCAGATCATCCTCGAAGGCGTAAGCCTTGCCATCTACCCGGATGACTTTTACGCCATTATCGGACCGAACGGCGGCGGGAAGACAACTCTCCTCCGGGCGATCCTCGGGCTCCTCACCCCCTGTCGCGGTGAGATCAGGATCCTCGGAAGCAGGGATGCATCGATGCGCAGGCACCTCGGCTACGTCCCGCAGTTCCGGACGTTCGACTTCCAGTACCCCATCACCGTGCGCGAGATGATCCTCTCCGGCCGTCTCGGCCACATCACCCGCTTCCCCAGGCGCTACGGCGCCGATGATCACGCCAGAGCTGATGAGGCACTTGAGACGTTACAGATCACCGATTTAGCTGATCGGCAGATCCAGAACCTCTCGGGAGGAGAGCAGCAACGGGTGATCATCGCCCGGGCCCTCGTCGGCGACCCGAAGGTCCTCCTCCTCGACGAACCGACGGTCTACGTGGATGCCCCAACAGAGGCACATTTTTACGATATCGTGGACCAGCTCCGCGATCGGATGGCGATCGTCCTCGTAACCCATGATGTCGGGGTGCTCCCAGGACTCGTGACCCGTGTCGCCTGCCTGAATCGGCGCCTCTACACGCATGACACAGACGAGATCACGCCGGATATGCTCGATGCCGCATACCACTGCCCGGTAGATCTGATCGCCCACGGCGTCCCGCACAGAGTCTTTCCTGAACATCCGGAGGAGTGAGTATGCTTGAGGTGCTCGGGTACGAGTTCTTCAGAAACGCACTCATCGCAGGGACACTTGCAAGTGTAGCCTGCGGTATCATCGGCACCTACGTCGTTGTGCGACAGATGGTTGCGATCAGCGGTGGTATATCCCATGCGGCCTTCGGCGGCATCGGTCTTGGCTACTTCCTCGGAATCGATCCGCTCGTCGGGGCCACCGGGTTCACCGTTGCCACGGCGCTCGGGATGGGTGCGCTCCAGCTCCGGGCGAGACAGCAGATGGATACGATCATCGGCGCGGTCTGGGCGGCCGGTATGGCGCTCGGTATCCTCTTCGTCTACCTGACGCCGGGGTTTGCTCCCGATCTCTTCTCCTATCTCTTCGGAAACATTCTCCTTGTGCCGCGTGGAGACATCCTTGTGATGGCGGTCCTCGTCGCCGTCATTGTCTCCGTCGTGGCCCTCTTCTACCGGGAGCTTCAGGCAGTCACCTTCGATCCAGACTACGCGAGGGTCATGAACCTGCCGGTGGGGCGACTCTCGCTCCTCCTCCTCGTACTGATAGCGCTGACGGTGGTGATGCTGATCAGGGTTGTGGGGATCATCCTCGTGATCGCGCTCCTCACGCTCCCGGCAGCGATCAGCCGCCTCTACACCACCCGGATCTGGAGCATGATGCTTGGCGCTGTCGTCCTCGGCGTCATCTTCACCGTGGCAGGGATGTGGCTCTCATACCTCCTGGATGTCCCGTCAGGAGCAACGATCATCCTCGTGAGCGCGTTTGCGTATGCTGGCGCCCTGGGAATAGAACGTCTCCGATAGACTGATGAGGGACCTAAAACCGGTGCGCTTATGCCGGCGCATGCAAGAGTAACGTGGACATGGATCCGATCATCGAAGAAGGATACGCCCGACTCCTTGAGACCATCGGGGATCTGCAGGTGAAGAAGGAGGAGAGCGCCGCGGAACTCAGAAGAAACATCGGAGTGCTTGCTACACGAATGGCTGCCGATACAGCGCCGATCATCAACGTTATAGGTCTTGAGATGCTCTGGCGCGCGAAGAGGGAGGCGTCAGGGGAGCTCTATGACCAGGAGTTCTATGAGAAGAAGATGATCGTTCTCGGGAAGTCCGATCCCCTCCCGTACCGCCCTGATGATCCGGGCAAGCCCATCGATACCCAGCTCTGTGTCCTCGATGAGGACGGGGACTTCTACGAGGTTATGTACACCACAACCGAGATCAGGGTTGACTCTTACAAAAGCCCCCTCACACCGGAGGAGGCGTTTGATCTCTATGGCTACGATCTTATCTTCATGCTCTACCGGGCGATGTATGAGTATACAGAGCAGGAGGAGGAGCTTACAGACGCGCTCGCACAGGTGCTTGAATATATCGCCTCGTGAAGAGTGTTTCCTGGATATCGGGGATGGGTCTGTGAGGGATCGCGCACCGGATTGCCCGGGATGGCTCACTCCTCAAACCCTCTTATTCTTCCTTCAGCATCGCGTTGATCGCCACCGCAGCACGTTTGGCAGAACCCATCGCCTCGATCACCGTCGCCGCGCCGGTCGCTATATCGCCGCCTGCGTAGACGTGGGGAATTGAGGTCCGGCCGCGCTCATCGACGACGACGTTGCCTCTCCGGCCGCGCTCAAGCCCCGGGATCAGGGAGACGAGGAGCGGGTTTGGACCGGTGCCGATCGCCTGGATCACCATATCCACATCGAGGGTGAACTCGCTCCCCAGGACCGGTTCCGGTGACGGGCGGCCGCTCGCGTCGATATCGCAGAGTGACATCTCCATGCACTCGATCCCGGAGACGCATCCCTCGCCAAGGATCCGGGTTGGGTTTGTGCAGGTGAAGAACTCGATCCCCTCTTCTTTTGCGTGCAGAACCTCGACCCTTCGCGCCGGCATATCCTCCTCACGTCTCCGGTATATCAGCGAGACCTTCGCACCCATACGGCGGGCCACCCGGGCAGCATCCATCGCGACGTTGCCGCCGCCGATCACCGCCACACGGGCTCCATGGAGCACTGGCGTATCGAACTCCGGGAAGGCGTTGGCATGCATCAGGTTCACCCGTGTCAGGAACTCGTTTGCCGAGTAGACGCCACTGTAGTTCTCCCCGGGGATACCCATGAACACAGGCAACCCTGCGCCGGTCGCAAGGAAGACCGCGTCGTAGCCGAGGAGCTCATCAACACTGACGCTCCTCCCCACCAGGTGGTTCTTCTTCAGGCGGACGCCGAGAGCAAGCACCTGATCGATCTCGGCCCTGACAACATCTTTTGGAAGCCTGAACGCCGGAATGCCGTAGGTCAGGACGCCGCCAGCTTCGTGGAGCGACTCAAAGATCGTGACAGCGTGGCCGGCGCGGGCGAGCTCGACTGCGGCCGTCAGCCCTGCGGGACCAGATCCCACGATCGCCACGCGCTTGCCGGTCGGCCCGGCAACCTCGGGGAGTTCGGCACCGCCCATCCGCTCGTAATCGGCCACGAACCGCTCAAGAGCACCGATCCGGATCGGGGTCTCCTTGATACCGAGGACGCAGGCGCCCTCGCACTGCGCCTCCTGCGGGCAGACTCGCCCGCAGATGGCGGGAAGCATGTTATATTCCTTGAGGGTCCGGGCGGCTCCGGAGAAGTCTCCTTCTGCGACTTTCTGGATGAATGCGGGGATATCGATGCTGACGGGGCAGCCCTTTATGCAGAGAGGTTTTTTGCACTGCAGACACCGTTCAGCCTCGATTATCGCCTCATCGGGGGAGAGGCCACAGTCGACTTCCTTGAAGTCCTTGATCCGGAGATCAGCCGGCCGGTCAGCCATGATGATCACCCCCCTCACCGCAACGGCACTGGTGCTCAGCGAACCGTTCGAGCGATATCCGCTCCTGGTTAGCGTAGGTTCGCTGCCGTTGCATCAATTCGTTGAAGTCGACCAGGTGGGCATCGAACTCAGGGCCGTCAACACAGGCAAACTTCGTCTCGTTGCCGACGGTCACCCGGCAGGATCCGCACATGCCGGTGCCATCGACCATGATCGGGTTGAGGCTGACGTAGGTCTTCACGCCGTAGGGAGCCGTCACGCCGGAAGTGACCTTCATCATGATAGCAGGACCGATGATCCAGACCCGATCGATCCTGCGCTCATTCAGCAGACCTTTGAGGACGTCGCTTGCAAACCCATGGACGCCTCTACTCCCATCGTCGGTCGTGATGTAGAGTTCGTCGCATATCTCGCGCAGTTCATCCTCCAGGATGAGGAGATCGGCGCTCCGTGCACCGATGATCCCAATGACATGATTACCTGCCTCTTTTAGTTCTTCTGCGATGAGAGGCGTGCTTGCGATCCCGACGCCGCCGCCGACGACACAACAGGTCCCATAGCTCTCGATCGCGCTTGGTTTTCCGAGCGGCCCTACGACGTCCATGATGCTGTCGCCTGCGCGGAGTGCCGCAAGCTCCTGCGTCGTCTTGCCGACGGTCATAAATATCACCCGGACAGCATCTCCCCTGACTGCGGATATGGTGAGCGGTATCCGCTCACCCATTTCGTGCAGGCGCAGGATGAGAAACTGGCCTGCCCGTGCATGTTGCGCCACCTGCGGCGCATGTATCCAGTGCTCGTAAACCCGGTCGGCGAGCCTGGTCGCCATTTCCACCTTGTACAACCGTTTCACTCCCGATAATCCTGATCGATGATAACGTCAAACTATATCTAACGCTTCCATACACATTGTGGTTCAAACCTCATTACTGCATCTATTCCGCGTGGAGGCGGGGAAGGATCCGGCAGACGAGACGAACGATTATCCCTCTATCAGCCGTATGAATATCTATGCAGAATCAGGTGCGCTGGGGCATTGCCTTGATCATCATAGGCGCGGTGATTGCGCTCCTCGTGCCTCCCTTTGCCATCCCGTTTATCGTGATCGGCATCGCGCTGCTCATCTGGCGGGGGCGCGAGGAGATCATTGAGGAGATCAGATGAGACCATGATACTGACGACGACTGCAGAAGTGCCGGGCTACGCCGTGGGAGAGATCCTCGGCGTGGTCTTCGGGAATACGGTGCGGACAAAGAACATAGGGAAGGATATCACTGCGGGATTGAAGAGCCTCGTCGGTGGTGAGCTCCAGGAGTACACCGATATGCTCTCCGATGCACGGGTTGAGGCATATAACCGGATGGTCAACGCCGCGCACGACCTCGGGGCTGACGCGGTGGTAAACATCAGGTTCACGACGTCGCAGACGATGTCGACTGCGGCAGAGCTCCTCGCCTACGGGACGGCGGTGAGGCTTGTTTTGAAGAAGTAGAGGAAGATTCAGAGGAAGATCCCACCTTTTATGGGATTTTTTTGCTGAGATGGCGATCTCTGCGCACCAAACCACTGCACCATGTCACCTCGCATTCGAGAGATCCTCAGGGGTGTTCTTCTGGCTCCCCTGGTGCTACTCCGCCCGGGGAGAGGAGGGATGCCCCCGCCCCGTCTGCCCCACCCCCGGGGCGATGTCCCCACGGTCCAGCGCATGGGGAGAACCTGAAGAAAGAACTGGTGTGTGGGTTCGCTCTCCCGGGTACGGCCTTTCCCCGGGTATCGCCTGCACTA
>JAAZOW010000025.1 GCA_012797575.1 Methanomicrobiales archaeon
ATCCTGCCGTATGCTCCATATCGTACGGTGCGCCACCATACGCAATAAGCTTGTGTATACGCCCACTCCACCCTTGAGGAAATTGGTTCATACCCATCGCCGGAGCCCGATGAGGCTCCAGTCGGGATCGGATCTTGGAACACCTTGATCCATTCGGGAAAGATCCGGATCGATGTGACGGTGATGATGAGGCCGCGACGATATCCTCCAAGGCCCCCATTCCTCCAGGCTCTCCCCGGTCTGGCGAGAGGAACTCCCACTTGATATACTTCATCGGAGGCAGTGCAAAAGATCTCGATCCCTCGGGCCACAGATCGTCCCACGGCTCCCCTCAGACGCCCGGCATAGGAGCGGGTAGCGATACCGCGACATCTCCTGGGCCGCTCCCCGAAAACCCGAGAGATCCTCTACAAGATATGCGGCAAGCTTCCGCCACCTCTGCGACGAAACTTTCAATACCATTATTTGTCCCAAAGCAGAAAATAGTCAGGATGGCAGGCGGGAAGAAATACTACGCAGCAGCAGTACTTGCAATCTGGCTCATCATCGTCACCTTCTTCATGGTCCTCAACCGCACACTTGATCTCGAGGTCTACTTCGTCCTCTCCCTCATCGGCCTCCTTGTCGTCGCGGTCTTGATCGATGGAGCCTTCTCGCGACCGCGCTACATGCGCTACCTCGGCTACGTCATCGCCGCAGGGGTCGCCCTCTTCGCCTACATCGTCGTAGAGAAGATCCTGGAGATCATAGCCGCATGAGTCCTCGGGCAACCCATATCATCCTCGTGGCCGCAGCCCTCACAGCGCTCGCCATCCTCGCAACCCACGCGACCACTCCAATCCTCTACTCGGCAGAGAACATCTCGACCGACTCCCATGCAGACCCCGTGACCATCGATAAGCGCTCCCCCGGGGATGCTGCATCCGTCATCCCCCTCATGGGCGACCTCCTGGGCCAGACCGGAACACTCACCCTCACGATCAAGCTCAAGGACTACGAGAGCGCCGAGCGCGACCTCGCCCGCTACGCTGAACTCTCAAGCCGCTTCGACCGGCTCGTCATCACCCTGGACATCTCTGATACCGATATCGGAGAATTCCAGCAGATGAACCGGCAGAACCTCGCCTCCCTAACGACCCTGCTCGACGACTCTCAGCGGCTTGATGACGTAAAGAGGCTCGAGATCGAGGTCAGGGGCGACGAGGGTCAGCATGCAGCCGTCATCTACGAAGGGGAGGCCCTGCGACAGAAGATGCATCAGGGCTTCTCGTCGTACACAGAGCGGGTGCCCGCGATCTCCAGGATTGCGGGAGGTTACGGGATCAACACCACCACCTACCAGGAGAGCGCCGAGCACTTTGCCGAGGCCGCCGGGGCCGCAGACGAGTGGCGGAGGGAAACCGGCGGGAAGACCCCCCCCTCCCCCCTCAGCATAACCCTCTCCCCGACCGAGGGCTGGTACGGGGATACGATCCAGATCTCCGGGAGGTACACCGGCACCCCTCCAGAGGCCCCGGTGGAGATCTACGTCGACAGCAGGCTTGCAGAGACCGTCGCCTTCGACGATGGGGGGCGCTACACCTGCTCCTATCGGATCGGCCCGATCCTCGCCGGACCGCATCTGGTCTACACGACCGCAGGCGCGGCCTACTCTGATGTCGCGACATTTCATGCCCTCCCGGGGAACACCACCCTCACCCTCGCGCTTACGGAGGTGAGTCAGGCCACCGTCGCCTGTACCGGTACCCTCATGACCGGCAACCGCTCGGTCTCGGGCGCGCCGATCGTCCTCAGAGTCGATGGTACAACCCTCTTTGCCACTGAGACGAACGAGACGGGCGCCTACGTAAAAGAGGTCGCCCTCCCGGCCGGGGAGCATACCATCAGGGCCGAGTTTCACGGCACAGGCTTCCCCTTACATCCCTCTGAGAGCGAGACCAAGA
>JAAZOW010000304.1 GCA_012797575.1 Methanomicrobiales archaeon
CTATACCGGCACCGGCTTCATCGTCCTTGCCATCATCCTCGTGCAGGCCTTTGTGCAGGAGATAGAGGTGCCAGATGAGGAGACGGTCCCGGCAGAGAATAAGGTGAAGCGGAGAAGCCCGTTCAGCCTCCCGGGCTCCGACTTCATCTCCTCCGGGATCGGTGGCCTTGGGTTTGCCGTCTTTCTCATGGCCAGTGCATTCGCCATGCTGGTCACCCTGGAGCCACAGTTCAATATCCGTCTCCATGAGACGGCGTTTGCCTTCTCCATCGCGTTTGCCACCCTCTCAGCGACCCAGGTGGCGCTCCAGTACCCCATCGGGAGGATATCGGATCGGTGGGGGCGAAAACCGTTCGTCGTAGCAGGTCTCCTGATCATAGCCCCGGCGATCGCTGGCCTGGGGTTCATCCATACAACCACCCAGCTCATCGGTCTGCGACTCTTACAGGGGATCGGCACCGCTGCCGTCGCAGCACCGGCCTTCGCGCTCGCCGGGGATCTCTCGAAGAGAGCAACACAGGGCCGCCAGCTCAGCGTCGTCACCACCGGGTTTGGTCTCGGTCTTGCCCTCGGTCCGCTGATCGCCGGGTTTCTCATACCCTATGGGTTTGAGGTGCCTTTCCTGCTCGGCGCCGCCCTCTCAGTCTTCGGGGCATGGGTGGTCTACCGCTACGTGCCCGAGACCGTGGAGCGGGAATCCGGCGACCGGCCTTCACGGCGGCCCTTCTCCCAGAGAAAATAAGTAGTTCGGGTCTATCTTCTGCAGTGAAACGAATGTACACGGAACGGCCTCACGGAACCCCCGGGGCATCGATGCGGCATCGGGATACGTTGCTGGCATACCTGGAGCTGACCAAACCGAAGGTGGTGCTCCTCAACCTCCTCGTCGGGCTGGTCAGCTTCATCCTCGCCACCCCGGCTCCACCCCTCATCCCCCTCTGCATATTCCTTGTCACGGGGTACCTGGTGGCGGGGGGATGCGGCGCGATCAACTGCTGGTATGACCGGGATATCGACCGACTGATGACAAGGACCGCAGAGAGGGCCATCCCCCGGGAAGTCCTCTCCCCGCGCCAGGTGCTCCTCTTCGGATCGGCCCTGCTGGCGGCGGGGCTCCTGGCAGCTGCATTAGCCCTCTCTGCCCTCACGGCCGTCATGATGGCTGCGGGCGCCGGCACCTACATCATCCTCTACACCATCTGGCTGAAACGGACGAGCCCCCTGAACGTGGTGCTGGGCGGAGCGGCGGTATGCTTTGCCGCGTTTGCGGGGTGGACCGCCGCAGGCGCCCAGTTCCCGACGCTCACCCCGGTGATGATCGCGCTCCTGGGATTTTTCTGGACGCCAGGACACTTCTGGGCGCTCGCCACGTATCGGGACGATGACTACCGTCGTGCCCACATCCCCATGCTCCCTGCCCGGGCGGGGCGACACACCACGGCTCGGGCCATATGCACCTGGAACGCGGCGACCGTGGGCCTCACCCTCCTCATACCGGTCCTGACGACGATCGACCGGCTCACTCTGGTCGTGATGGTCCCGGCCGGCCTGCTCCTCCTCTACCTCAGCAGGGGGCTCCTCAGGTCACCGTCTGATGGTGAGGCGGTGCGCCTCTTCTCCTTCTCGATCGTGTACCTGATGAGCGTGCTGCTCGCCCTCCTGGTGCTGGCAGACGGCCTGCCGACGTTGTAGGGGGAGACCGCCCCGTAGCGATCCACCCGAATGCAACCCCCTCGATCACTCTTCGCCTCCGTTGGTCGCGGCTCTGGCCGGCGAGGCTTCACTCTGAGTGCCGGGATCGGATGAGCGGAACGAGAGGATCGCCGCGACCGTGTAGATCGCTGCACCGAAGAGCCACATGACGGCTCCCCCCATCTGCTGATCCTCAAGCAACGTGATGCCCGGCAGATGGGCGGTCGAGGGGTACAGGTAGATGATCTGGCTCTGGAAGGTGATGATCACACCGAGGATCATCCCCTGCATGGCCCCGGCGAGGAGATACAACACCTTGCCCTCGTTCGTCCTTATGGTGGGGAGGCCCAGCCGGGATCCAGGCATGAGCGGGGCCCAGTAGGCGAGAAACGCAATGAGTATGGATATATGCTCGAGGGTATGCACGGGGACATCGACGAGCGTGATATCATACGGGATGGGGATGTGCCAGAACCACAGGACGGCCGTGGAGAGGGTAAACGCTACAACTGGTTGAGAGATCTCGGAAAAGCCCCGGCGAAGCACCCGATACAGGGACCACCTCTCCCGCTCCTCGGGCGGTATCCACCACAGGAAGAACTCAGCGGCGAGGAGCGATGGTGCAAGCACCCCGAGCAGGATCATATGGTAGATCATATGCAGGGTGAAGGACTCCTCGAGGGTCGGCCGGAGGAAGATCATGCCGACGAGGGCCACCACCGCGGTGAAGCTGGCAAGGACCTTTATGAATCGATCGGCGCGGCCTCTCCCCTGGACGGCTCCAGGCTTCTCACTCCCGCCCATGCGCACCGCCCCCTGGAAGAAGTATATCCACTGGACCCTTTGTGCGCTCCCAGGCCCGGGTCAGCCGAGACAGCATGGTATAGCCCATCCAGATGATACCACTGCCAAGAAGAAGGATGAAGGGGACCGCAGTCATGGCGAATGCCTGCCACTCGGGCAGGTGCACGGCATACCGTCGAGGGATGCTGAACGCCCCGGATGCGAGGAATACGAGGGTAAACCCAGCCCCTCCGATCCCATACGCCACAGCGGCATACCGCGTGCGGGGACCATCCCTGGTCCCCGAGAGGGTGCGGGTGATGAAGAAGAAGAAACCCCAGAGGAATATCACAGCGCCCAGGAGGAAGTACGTATGGAAATGACCGGGGATCCAGAGGGTGTTATGCATCACCTGGTTGACGGCGATGGTTGCGTCGAGCGCCGCGGCCATACCCCCGAACATCCACCCCCAGAGACCGACCGCGAGGAGGAAGGTGGTCACGTCCCACCGGATACCCGAGTGGTAGTACTGGGAGAGCCCTCCAAACAG
>JAAZOW010000197.1 GCA_012797575.1 Methanomicrobiales archaeon
GGATATCCCCGGCGCTCGATATACCGCCCGAGACCACAACCGGGATCCTCACCCGCCGGAGGAGATCCTCAACCGGGGTAAGCGCGATCCCCTGCTGGAGTCCCTCCACATCCACGTTCGTATAGAGGAGTGACCCCGCACCGAGGCTCTCGAACCGCTCAGCCCAGGCAAGGTAGCTCCCCGCCGGGCGTTCCCACCCTTCGATCATCACTTCGCCCTCCCGGGCGTCGATCCCAGCCATCACCCGTTCACTCCCAAACTCCTTGCCAAGCGCCTGGACCGTCTCCGGTGCCCTGACCGCAAGGGTCGAGAGGATCACTCGATCGACCCCGATGTCAAGCCACCCCGAGGCATCTTCCACGCTCCTGATACCGCCCCCGAGCTCGACAAAAGCGTTCGTCTCACGGATGAACGTGCGGATCAGGTCAGCGTTCCTCTGCGCACGACCAAACGCACCATCGAGGTTGACGATATGGATACCGTCCGCCCCTTCCTCAAGCCACCGGTGCGCCCAGGCGGCCGGATCCCCGTAAAATGTCGCTGCCTCCGGCCGGCCCTGCACAAGCTGCACGCACCGGCCATCCAGAATATCGACTGCAGGATAGATCTCCATACTCTCAGCGTATGATCCGCTCGATAGGCATAACTAATATGTCCTTTGCGCCTGCCTGCTTCAGCTGGTTGATCAGCTGGTAGACCCGATCTTCTTTCACGACAGCATGGACGGCGACCAGATTCTCATCCGATGCCACATCCATCACCGTCGGACCGGAGAGGCCGGGGAGCACCTCTCTCACGTCCGCCAGGGCGCCCCGGTGGACGTTCATCATCAGGTAGCATTGGCCCTTCGCGCTGATGACACTCTCGATGGCGAGGGTGAGTTCACCGATCTTCCCCCTCCTGGCTGTGAGGGCGGCGGGGTTTGCCACCAGGATCGTCGTGGAGGTGAAGATCTCCTCGACGACCCGAAGGTGGTTCGTCCGGAGGGTCGTGCCGGAGGAGGAGAGGTCGACGATGGCATCGGCTATCCCGAGATGCGGTGTCGCCTCGCACGCCCCCCCTACGGTCACGATCGTGACCGTGATCCCACGGTCAGCGAAGAACGAGCGGGTGATCGACGGAAACTCAGTCGCAACCCTTGCTCCATCAAGGTCGGCGACCGCCTCGATGCCGGATTCTTCCGGCACAGCGACGACGAGGGTTGCCCTGCCGATCTCAAGGTCCAGGACCTCTTCGACCGCTGAACCCCGTTCCATGACCATATCCCTCCCGGTGATACCGAGGTCGGCGACCCCGCTCGCCACGTACTCCGGTATATCGATCGGACGGGCGAAGAGGATCTCTACGTTCGGGTCATGGGTCCGGGTGACGAGCCTCCGCTCGCCGCCTTCGATGAGGCGAAGCCCACTCCTCTCAAGTAGCTCGTTGACCGGTCCTGCTATCCTGCCTTTATTTGGGATGGCGAGGCGAATGAGCCCGGCGTCCCGCTCCCTGTATGATCGTCTATCCATAGATTCTATCCGGATCTGCAAAGATCAGAACGTGGAGAGCTCTCCCCTGATGACCTTCTCTGTTATGGTGGTGATCTCTTCCAGCCACCCGTCGATGATCGCCTCGACATCAGACCTGATGGGCTTGATGGTCGCGCCCGGGTTTGTGAGGATCTGGGCGCTTGCCACATGCGGCCGATCGATCGGCTGGCCGATCTGGGAGAGGATGCGGATGTAGATCTCCTCGATCCCATCGACCTCTGCTACGCAGTCCTGTGCCATACGGGTCGCGAGGAGATTGTATATCTTTCCGACGTGGTTGATCGGGTTCTTGCCGCTCGTCGCCTCCATACTCATGGGACGGTTCGGGGTGATCAGCCCATTTGCGCGGTTACCACGGCCCACGGATCCGTCATCGCCCATCTCCGCTGACGTCCCCGAGACCGTCAGGAAGACGCTTGCGCTATCGAGGTCGTCGGCGGTGTTGATGGCGACGTTGACGCTCCTATCCGTGAACGTCTTTGCGACCGCTGCGATCTCCTCGGTCAGGATACGTTTCTGCTCGATGTACTCGGTGATGCCTGAACAGTAGCGATCCACAAACGCGATCGCGACGGTGAGGGTGATGGTATCGCCGTCACGCAGGCACATGATCTTGCAGTCCTGGCCGATGACCGGGTACCTGGGCCGGAGTTCTTCATCGATGAAAGCGGAGACACCCCGTACGATGCTCTCGGCCTCGCTGAACGGCGCATGTCCGACGCCGAACGATGTATCGTTTGCCCGGGGGATCTTTCCGTCGCAGGAGAGGAAGACGTCGCAGAGATCGGTCGACCCCATCCCCATCCGACAGTCGACGATGACGTCGCGGTCCATGTTGAGGTACGGGAGGATCCCCCGTATGTAGTCGCGTGCCGCCTCGACGGCGATCGCATCCGCCGGTATGTTCACACCATCAAAGATCTTGGTCGCCCTGCCTGATATGAGGAAGTAGACCGGCTTTGTTATCACGCCGCCGCCGAACTTCGGGATCGACTCCCCTGCCACGACCTCACCCTGATCGGTGTTGTGATGCAGGACGACGCCGCATTCCTCCAGGTATGCCCTGCTGAGCGCACGGCTGATCGACTCTGCGACGCCATCCGCCAGGCTGTCAGGGTGCCCACGGCACTTCCTCTCCACCAGTTCGACCCGCTGCTTCTCGATTGGGATCTGGTCAAGCCCTTCTACGCTGATGTTCCTGGTCATCAAATCCACCGTAGTTCTAAATTATTATAGAAGAAATGATTGCAATTCATATAACGATTTCTAACCGTCGCTCCTGATGCGGATGTCAGAGCGGATGCCGATCTTGCAAGCGCCATCCCTGAAGACACGCACCATACCTCCGCTCTCGGAGACCGTGATGCCGATGGCCGGGATCTCGTAGGTGATGGACGCGGTTGCGCGATGCCTCCCCCCAAGGCCCCCGGGGAGGGAGATGCCCCGCCCGGTGACGTCAAGGTACCGCCCTGCCGATCGTATCTCGCCGCTCTTGTCGACGACAAAAACACCGTCCAGCTGGGCAAACTCCTTTACGCTCTCCCAATTATCCTTGTTCTTGATGTCCCGGAGGGCAGCAGGCTGCCCCTGGTAGGGGTTTAAGATCGCCTGGTGGGAGTGTCTGAAGATCTCTTCGGGGTCTCCGATGATGAACGCTGTGCCGATGGCCCTCCCCTCCCTCCCCTCAACCGCGATCTCGAGGGCCAGCGTGAGGACGGCGTGGAGCACCTCGCGGGGGACGATATCTGAGAAGTCCTTGAGGTTGATGAAATTTCTTCCCTCTTCGATGTCATAGATGATGATGGCGTAGGGGAAGACGCCGATGACAAGGCCGCTCTCAAGGTTCCTCTGAAGATAGATATGGACGGCGGCATCCAGCATATGCCGCTCGCTCACCTCCAGTATGTCGTGCATGGTGAGGTCCCTTAAGACGTCGAGCTGCAACTCCTGCACCCGTATTATCGGAACGTCAGGCACGCCTGCGGGGGCCGGGATCAGGTCGACAAATGAGACGACCGCCCGGGCGCCGATCTTTGCTGCCACCTCACAGGCGGTAGCGAGCATCAGGTCACTGTTCATAACACCTCGCGAATCAGCCCCGGTATCTCCGACGGCCGGGATGCGACCGGGATCCCGAGGGCGGAGATACGGCGAACCTTGGAGCGTGCGTCGCCTTCGCCGCCTTCGATGATCGCTCCCGCATGACCCATCCGCTTCTCAGGGGGGGCGCTCACGCCGGCGATGTAGGCGACGACCGGGAGATCAGTCGACTTGACCCCTTCTTCTTCGAGGTTCCCCCCCACCTCGCCGATGATGACGACCGCCTCAGTCTCAGGATCGTCCTCGAACCGTGCAAGCGTATCCACAAACGTCTGGCCGATCACCGGATCGCCACCGATCCCGACGACTGTGCTCTGGCCGATACCGGCACGGGTGAGTTCATCGACCACCTCGTAGGTGAGCGTGCCGCTCCGGGATATGACGCCGACCGCCCCCCGGGTGGCGAGGTGGGCCGGCATGATACCGAGTTTGCACTCCCCCGGCGAGAGGAGCCCGGGGGAGTTCGGACCGATGACCGTGCAATCGTGGAGCTTTGCGTAGGCGAGCGCCTTCATGGTGTCGTGGACCGGGATATGCTCGGTGATGACGACCGCAAGCTCGATCCCCGCATGCGCCGCCTCCATGATAGCGTCGGCTGCGGCCATAGCCGGGACGAATACGACGCTTGCGGTAGCACCATGCTCCTCCCGGGCCTCCCGAACCGTGTCATAGACCGGGACGCCGTGGACTTCCTGCCCGCCCTTGCCGGGCGCTGCCCCGGCGACGACACCCCGGCCGCCGACCTCGCGCGCGTAGTTGTTCATCAGCTCGGTGTGGAACCGGCCCTGCCTGCCGGTGATGTTCTGAACTATCACACCGAGGTCTCTGTCTCCGTAGATCATGGTGCCACCTCCATCGCAGCTCGAACTGCTGCATCCATGCTCTCGAGCATCCGGTAACCGTTCCCGGCGAGCAATTGCCTCCCTTCCTCTTCGTTCGTCCCGGCCATCCTGACGATGACCGTCGGTGAGACATCAGCGGCGATGATCCCCCGCGCCACCTCATCGCACCTGGTGATCCCACCAAGGAGGTTGACCACGATCACGTTCACACCGGGCATGCTCGCGACGAGCCGGACGGCGTGCATCACACGTTCCTGGTCAGCGCCGCCCCCGACGTCGAGGAAGTTTGCTGCCCGGCCCCGGTAGTACTCGATGAGATCGAGCGTCGACATCGTGAGTCCGGCACCGTTTCCTATGACCCCGATACTCCCGTCCAGCTCCACGTATGAGAAACCGTGCTTCTCGGCCTCACGTTCGCGCGCGGAGAGGTCCCGGTTGACCGCTATACCCTGGCGGGCGAGGGCGTTATCGTCGATGATGAGCTTTGCATCAGCTGCGTAGACCCCCTGCGGCGTCGTCACGAGCGGGTTTATCTCGGCGAGCATAGCATCCTTCTCCTGGAACACACGGTAGAGACTGTTGATCGTGGGGGCGAGTTCCTTTGGAGCGTCACCGAGGAGCTCGCGCATGAGAAACGGTGGAATGTTCCGGAGAAGCGGCGATACGATGACCCTGCGGACGGCCGATGCTGTGCTCTCGATCTCGACCCCTCCGGCATCGGCGAAGAGGATCACAGGTTGCCTGCTCGACCGGTCGACGGCGATGCTGACGTAGTACTCGTGCTCGATCAAGAGCCTCTCCTCGACGAGGATGCTCCTTACCGGAACGCCTTTGATATCGCGGGAGAAGAGCTCCCGAGCGGTCTCGACTGCCGTTGTGCCCCCGGCAAAGAGGACGCCGCCAGCCTTCCCCCGACCTCCGACATCCACCTGAGCCTTCATCACCACGGCATCGCCGACCTCTGCCAGGTGTTCCATAACCTCCTCCGGCGCCCGTATAAGGACCCCCTTCGGGACCGGAATGCCGTACTTTGAAAAGATCTCTTTTGCTTCGTATTCCAGTAGTTTCATGCTCGCTCTCCCAGTTCAAATCCGCGTCTCAGTGCTCTTGAATTCAGGCTCTCGGTGCCCTTCGGGACGCTATCGAGCACAGCCCGCTCGATCGCCTCCCTGCTCACGA
>JAAZOW010000140.1 GCA_012797575.1 Methanomicrobiales archaeon
CCGATTCCCTGACGAGGAAGCGTTCCTCCGTGAGGCGCGGGAGAGGTTCAAGGGCGTGCTCCTGCTCCAGACCTGTAACCGCGTCGAAGTCCTGGTGGAGGGTGATGCCAGGAGCCTTGAAGATTTCCTGCAGGAGCAGGGACGAAAAGACTTTACGATCATCGGGGGCACGGATGTGCCCTGCCATCTCCTGGAACTTGCTGCGGGCATCGACTCCCTGATCGTCGGCGAGGATCAGATTCTCGGGCAGCTGAAGCAGGCACTCGCAACCACAGAGGAGGCAGGATCCTGCAGCAACATCATCAAGCTCTGCATCAACAAAGCAGTGCACACAGGCATCAGGATCCGGCGCCAGACACAGATCAACCGTGGCGCAGTCTCCGTCGGTTCTGCGGCCGTGGCACTCGCAGAAGACCTCCTCGGCACCCTGTGCAACCGGCGTATCCTGATCGTCGGGAGCGGGGAGATGGGGCTTTTAGTGACCCAGGCGCTTGCTGCCAAGGATCTGACGGCCATATACGTTGCCAACAGGACCTACGAACGTGCGGTTGCGCTCGCAGAGGAGATCGGGGGTCGCGCGGTCAACTTCAAGGACCTCTACCACTACATCGCACTCTCTGATGTTGTCATCTCCTGCACCGCAGCGCCGCACCCGGTCATCCACACAGACGGGATCAGAGAGGTGATGGAGAAGCGTCTCTGGCCGCTCGACCCGCGCCCCCGCCGTCTGGTCATCATCGATATCGCCCAGCCCCGGGACGTCGAGGACGAGGTGCGATCCATCGACGATGTGCATCTCTTCACCATCGACGACCTCCGGAGCGTCAACGACGCTGCTATGGACTCCCGGAGGAATGAGGCCGAACGGGCCAGGGTAATCATCGATGAAGAGACCGACCATTTTATCCGGCTCCTCCGGCGGGCGGCGGTGGATGAGGCACTTGCCCACCTCTATACCTGGGCTGAGTCGATCAGGATACGCGAACGCGACCGGGCCCTCGCCCGCCTTGGAGCGGATGGCGACCGCACGGGGGCAGTCATCGACGATCTTACGCGAGCGCTCACGAAGAAGCTCCTGTCAGACGTGACCGCATCCATCCGCTCAAACGCGGAATGTGGCGATATCGAGAGGGCTGAGTTCCTTGTTCGGGCGATTGCTCGAGGAGAACCATGTTTCCACAACGACGAATGAGGCGGATACGGCGGCGGATAATCCAGCCGCTCCTCCGCGAGACAGAGCTCCGGAAGACCGATCTTGTTATGCCGGTCTTCGTAGACGAATCGATCAGCAGACCGCTACCCATCCCATCGATGCCGGGGCAGTTCCGGCATCCGGTGGATGGGGTCGCCGGCTACTGTGAGCGGCTTTACAATGCCGGTGTAGGTGCAGTGATCCTCTTTGGGATTCCGGCCAGGAAGGACGGTGAGGCGACCGAAGCCTACGCGGCGGATGGTGTCGTCCAGCGGGCTGTCCGGAGCATCAAGGAGCGGCTGGAGCAGATGGTGGTCATCACCGATGTCTGTGCCTGCGAGTACACCGACCACGGCCACTGCGGCATCATCGGGGAGACCGCTGACGGCCCAGACCTCCAGAACGATCCATCGCTTGAACTGATGGCCAGGATCGCCGTCTCCCATGCAGAGAGCGGCGCTGATATCGTCGCGCCGTCGTGTATGCTCGACGGTATGGTGAAGGCGATCCGGGAGGCTCTGGATGCTACCGGACACCAGGATCTCCCCATCATGTCCTACTCCACGAAGTTTGCAAGCGCCCTCTATGGGCCGTTTCGCGATGCAGCGGACTCAGGGTTCTCGTTCGGCGATCGGACGACCTACCAGATCAATCCCGGAAACGCCCGTGAGGCCATCATGGAGTCGGAGCTGGATGCAGCCGAGGGAGCCGATATCCTGATGGTCAAGCCGGCCGGAATATACCTGGACATACTTGCATCTGTGGCAGAGCTCGGGCTGCCGGTGGCGGCCTACCAGGTCAGCGGGGAGTACGCCATGATCAAGGCAGCCGGCGAGCGTGGCTGGTTGGATGAGCGGGCAGTCGCCCTCGAGAGCCTCACCGCCATCAAGCGCGCCGGGGCTGACCTTATCGTCACCTACTTTGCTGAAGATGCAGTCGGGTGGTTACATGAAGAGCAGTGATCTTTTTACACAGGCAAAGACTCTGATACCGGGCGGCGTCAGCAGCCCGGTCAGGGCCATCAAACCCTATCCATTCTATGTTGAGAGCGCGGCAGGATCGCGTCTTGCGACCGTCGACGGGACCGATCTCATCGACTGCTGTCTCGGCTACGGCCCCCTCATCCTCGGCCACGCCCATCCCGAGATCCGGGAGGCGATCGATCGCCAGCTCGAGAAGGGCTGGCTCTATGGCACCCCGTCACCCCTCGAGATCGATCTTGCCAGGATCGTCACCGGTGATCATCCGGGGATCGATATGGTCAGGTTCGTCTCGTCAGGCTCTGAGGCGACGATGGCCGCGATCAGGCTCGCACGAGGATACACGGGCCGGCAGGACATCATCAAGGTCGAGGGAGGGTTCCACGGTGCCCACGATGCGGTCCTCGTGAAGGCCGGATCGGGGGCGACCACACTCGGTGTACCCGACTCCGCAGGCGTCATCGCCGATCTCGTGGCGCATACCAGGCAGGTCCCATACAACGACCTCGATGCACTGGAGACGGTGCTCTCAGATAACGACGATGTCGCCGCGTTCATCCTCGAACCGATCATGGGAAACATCGGACCAGTGCTCCCCGACGACGGCTATCTTGCCGCCGTGCGGGAGATCACCGCAGCCCATGATGTCCTCCTCATCCTCGATGAGGTGATCACCGGCTACCGAATTGGCATCGGCGGCGCTGAGGTACACTACGGGGTGAGGCCCGATATCGCCACGTTCGGAAAGATCATAGGCGGCGGTCTCCCCATCGGGGCATTCGCAGGGCGACGCGATATCATGGAACTGATAGCCCCCGCAGGACCCGTCTACCAGGCCGGGACGTTCAACGGTAACCCGGCAAGCCTTGCGGCTGGAGTCGCGACCCTCCGATACCTCCATGACCACCCGGAGATCTACCGGAGGCTCGACGACGCCACCCGGGCGATCGAAGAGGTCGCCGTCGATGCGCGTCGAGGCTCGTTTGTCAAGATGGGTTCACTCTTCAAGCACTTCTTCCGGGACTCGGCCCCGAGGAATTACCGGGAGGTCAAAGAGTGCGATGCGGAGGCGTTCTCGCGATTCTGGAAGGCGATGCTCGATCGCGGGATCTTCCTCCCGCCGTCACAGTTTGAGACGAACTTCCTCTCTACCGCGCACAGCAAGCAGGACATCGAAGAGGTGGCGGACGCATACGGATCATGTCTCTTCGCATAGGCACACGGGGGAGCGCCCTTGCGCTTGTCCAGACCGAAAACGTGGTCAGGATGCTCGCCGACCGGGGCATCGAGGCAGAGATCGTCACGATAAGGACCGCAGGTGACGCCACGACGAACGTCCCGCTCCATGCCATAGGCGGCCAGGGGGTCTTTGTCAGGGCGCTTGATGATGCGATCCTCAGAGGCGAGATCGATGCTGCGGTGCACAGCATGAAGGATATACCGGCGGCCAGACCGGCAGGGCTCGTCTGCCCTGCGGTGCTTGCGCGGGACTCTCCCGCCGATTTTCTCGCATACGATCGCCCCCGCGATGCGATCCGCGTCATCGGATCGTCAAGCACCCGCCGTCGCGCTCAGATCCTTCGTGATGACCCGACGCTCGAAGTGAAGCAGCTGCGGGGGAACGTCGACACCAGGATCCGGAAACTCCGGGAGGGTCAGTACGACGCCATCGTGCTCGCCGAGGCGGGCCTTGAGCGTCTCGGACTTCAGTTGCCCGGGGAGCCTCTCCCCATAGACCGATTCGTCCCGTCACCGAACCAGGGGACCGTCGCGGTCGTCTGCCGGGATGATCCGGATATCATCGGCCCCCTTGCGGCACTCGACCACGCATCAACCCGCCTCGACGTGACGATCGAGCGTGCCGTCATGGAGGAGGTGGGTGGCGGATGTTTCACCCCACAGGGGATATACTGCCGGGGCGGGGACCTGATCGCCGAGGTTCTCGCGCTCGACGGATCCCGGTGGGAACGTATCGAGCAGCACGTTACAACGATTGAAGAGGCCCGAACATGCGGGCAGGCCCTGCGCGAGAAGGCTGAGGGTCTGATACAGGAGGCGCGGGCGACACTGGGGATAGAACCATGACTGGAAGAGCGTATCTTGTGGGGTCAGGCCCCGGCGGGCTTGGCCTCCTGACGATGAGGGCGCGGGAGGTTATCGATGGGGCGGACGTGGTCCTCTACGACCAGCTCCCGGGGGAAGAGATCCTTGCAACGCTCCCGAAAGATGCTGAGCTCATCGATTGCGGGAAGTATGGCGGCAGCCATACGCTGAAGCAGCACGAGATCGAGACGCTGATGATCGAGCGTGTGAAGGAGGGGAAGACCGTCGTGCGCCTGAAAGGTGGTGACCCCTTCCTCTTCGGCCGCGGCGGCGAGGAGCTTGAGGTGCTCAGGGAGCACGGCGTACCGGTCGAGGTGGTGCCGGGCGTGACAAGCGCCATCGCTGTTCCCGAGATGGTCGGGATCCCGGTCACCCATCGACGTTACGCCTCAGAGGTGACCTTCATCACCGGTCACGAGGATCCCACGAAGTCCGAGTCGGCCCTCGACTGGGAGGCTCTGGCCCGGCTGAAGGGGACGCTCGTGATCCTGATGGGCGTAAAGAACCTCCCTGCCATCACGACGGCGCTCATCGAGCATGGGAAAGACCCGCAGACCCCGGTGGCAGTCATCGAGCGGGGGCTCAGGCCCGACCAGCGCGTGACGGTCGGAGTCCTCGACGGTATCGTCGAGAGAGCCCGCACCATCGGCATCCGCCCCCCGGCGGTGATCGTCATCGGGGGCGTCGTGAACCTCTATGATGAGGGTGCGGTCCCCGGGTGAGAGGGGACTCTGGCTGACTGCAGGGATCGGCCCTCACGATAGAAACACTCTTTTCTCTCCAGCGCGCGTACACTCCCATGAGGATTGCCATGCGGAGTGAGGCGGTAAAGGTAGGCTACCAGCGTGCCCCGAATCGGGCACTGCTCCGGTCGCTCGGTGTGACCGACCGGGAGATGGATCAACCCTTCATCGGTATAGCAGACGCGTACAACGCCATCGTCCCCGGCCACACCCACCTCCGTTCCCTCTCAGAGAAGGTGCGGGAGGGTGTGGCGGCAGGAGGTGGTGTGGGGTTTGAGTTTGGGACCATCGGCGTCTGTGACGGGATCGCGATGGGTCACGAAGGGATGCGGTATTCTCTCCCTTCACGGGAGAATATCGCCGACGCAGTCGAGGTGATGGTCGAAGCGCACCGGTTCGACGGCCTGGTCTGCGTCGGCACCTGCGACAAGATCGTCCCCGGCATGCTCATGGCGGCGGCACGGTGCAACATCCCTTCGATCGTCGTCACCGGCGGTCCGATGCTCCCCGGCTACGCGGCAGGTCAGGAGCTCTCCCTGATCGATGTCTTCGAGGGCGTGGGCCGTGTCGCGGCCGGTGCGATGAGTGCGGAGGAACTCGGAGAACTCGAATGTGCAGCGATGCCCGGGTGCGGGAGCTGCCAGGGACTCTACACAGCAAACACCATGGCATGCGTGACCGAGGCGCTGGGCCTCTCCCTCCCCGGCTGTGCAGCCATCCCTGCGGTCGATGCTGCAAAGCTCCGTGTAGCTCGGGAGAGCGGGGAGCGGGTGGTTGACCTCGTCCGGGAAGGAGTCCGCCCGAGGGACATCATCACCCCGGTAAGCCTTGCAAACGCAATCCGGGTGGATATGGCGCTCGGTGGATCGACGAACACCGTGCTCCACCTGATGGCCATCGCCCGGGAGGCAGGTATCCCCCTCGATCTCGAGACCTTCAATGCCATCGGCGAGGAGACCCCGCATATCTGCCACATGCAGCCTGGCGGTCCGCACTCGATGCTCGCCCTCTACCGGGCGGGGGGCATCCCTGCGGTCCTTGCGATGCTCAAGCACCATATTGATGATGCTCCGACGGTCTCGGGCCGCTCGATCCTCGAGATCGCGGATGGGGCGCGGGTCGCCGACCCTGAGATCATAAGGACCGTCGATGCCCCAGTCAGCTCTGCCGGTGGTCTGAAGATCGTGCGAGGAACGCTCGCTCCCGACGGCGCCGTCGTCAAGTGTGCCGCTGTCCCGGCGACGATGTGGCGCCACCAGGGCCCGGCCCGGGTCTTTGACGGTGAAGCGGCGGCGATGGATGCGATCCTCCACCGCGATATCGCGGAAGGGGACGTGGTGGTCATACGCTACGAGGGGCCACGGGGAGGGCCGGGTATGCCTGAGATGCTCTCGCCGACATCTGCTCTGATGGGGCTGGGCTACACCCGGGTCGCCCTGGTGACCGATGGGCGCTTCTCGGGTGGCACCCGGGGGCCGTGCATCGGGCACGTCGCCCCGGAAGCTGCGGTCGGCGGACCGATCGCCCTCGTGGAGGACGGCGATCTCGTCGCGATCGATCTCTACGAAAAAAACCTTGACCTCCTGGTCGACCCGGAGACCCTGAAGGAACGGAGGCAGGCCTGGAAGCCACCCCATCGCCGGCTCACGGGCGTGCTCGCGCGATACGCGCGGACCGTCGAGCAGGCGAATCTCGGAGCCGTCCAGAGGTGATACCATCTGGGATGGAGGGGGCGCCGGGAGCGCATACCCTCCGTCGGCACCATGGCGGGCCCGTCAACCACTTTTATTTAACAAATAACGTCTGCTAGCAAAACACCTTCCCGGCCATGCTCTCCCCGGACACCCCGGATCCCTGAACCGTGCACGGATATGCAGGGATGTTCCGGCGTGTCAGGCCCTATGGAGGAAAACGACATCGATCTGGCTGATCTCTGTTCCGTCCCGCACCCTGCGATGTCAAGCTGTATATATTTTTAACTTTCGAGGCACAAACCCCCTCCTCAGGTGTACCTGCCCGCGGCGGTCCGCCTGCGTTACCATCAATGGAGCATGAGAGATGATAGAAAAATTCCTTGAAGGAAACGAACGGTTCAGAGAAGACGATTTCGAGAAGAATCCTGAGCATTATGACGCTCTGGCCTCAAGCCAGCACCCGGTTGTCCTCTGGATAGGGTGTTCAGACTCAAGAGTGGACCCCGAACGCATC
Source organism: Methanomicrobiales archaeon (assembly GCA_012797575.1). GTDB lineage: Archaea > Halobacteriota > Methanomicrobia > Methanomicrobiales > Methanoculleaceae > Methanoculleus. The sequence goes on from JAAZOW010000140.1 coordinate 7,227, forward strand.
ACCGGCTCACAGGCCGGCGAGATCTTCGTGCAACGAAACATAGGCAACATCGTCCCGGTCCATGACTGGAACTTCGCGACCGCGCTTGAGTACGCGCTCAACCACCTCCGGGTCGGTGACATCGTCGTCTGCGGGCACTCAGACTGCGGCGCCATAAAGGCGCTCGACCAGGAGAGTGATGACGCGTACGTCCCGCTCTGGCTGAACAATGCAATGGAGGCAAAACGGCGCATCGAGGCAAGGACTCAGGTGCCAAAGACATCCGAGGAGGAAGAGCTCCGCCAACGGCTCATCGAGATCGAGAACGTCGGTCTGCAGCTTGAGCATCTCCGCACATACCCGCCAGTCAGGGTTGCAGAAAAAGAAGGACGTGTCCGGCTTCATGGCCTCTACTTCGACCTTGCAACCGGGGAGCTGAAGAAGATATTCTAAGATTCCTCGAGGGCATACTCAATCTCCTCTTTTATCAGATCGAGCGAGACCCTCCCGATAGACGTGAGCTTCCCGTTGACCAGGACGATCGGGATGGGTGGGTGGCGCTCCTCGATGATCTTCCGGATGTGTTCGGGTATCCCGTCATCGATCAACGTCATTAAAACCTCGATCGTATCACCGTAATCAGCCAGAAGTTCGTAGCGCAGGGCGCTGATGGCATCTATCATACGATTCGAGGGGTAACACGCCTCAAGTCCGCACGATCTCGTCTCGTCACAGGGAAAAGGGCCACAATCCGACTCCTCGAACCCGACAATCTCAACAGTCACTGCTGCCATACATCATCGGTGGGAGATGGAAGGATATTATTCTTGGGCCCCAGACTCAAGCAGTGCACGCAGTGCCGATCGGATCTCGTCTTCAGCTCCCCTAGTCCCTCTGATGTCCCGGATCCTATCGAGATCATCGATCAGCACCGCCCCGGTGGGCTGGACATCCAGGTTCCTCATGAACGCATCGACCACGGGAGTTACGCAGGCAAACGGTCCTCTCCCCTGCTGTCCCGCGACGGCGATGGTGAGGCCGCGGGCATGGACCCTCACCCCCAGGATCTTTTCTCGGGCGTGGAGCCATTGGCACCGGTCCATAACTGCCTTCAGACCGGATGGGACGGTGTTCGTGTAGACCGGCGTGCAGACAACGATGACGGATGCGGATTCAATGGCGCGGATGATCCAGGGCATATCATCCTCAATGGGGCAGTATCCCTGGTTGTAGCAGACGTAGCAGCCGATGCACGGCCGGATATCCATCTCGTGGATGTAGAATACCTTAGATGAAAACCCGGCCCGTGTGGCCTCGTCATCGCACCATGACGCTGCCCGGGCGGAATTCCCGAACCTCCGCGGGCTTCCTTGCAGGATGACGACATCGTATACTCCCCCACCCGGAAGAGGGCGGGTAAAGATCCTTTTGCGGGTATAGATCTCCGGACGAGATCGGACGTCATGCTCAAGGCGCGTAAATGCGATCCCGGCCACCGTCGCCGCATCAAGGGTGGAGCCGGGCGGCGCCTCGTAGGAGTTGATGGCATAGGTGTAGACCGGCTCGGTGCCGTAGAGGACTTCGATGGTGTACCTGACCAGACCCGGGTACACATACCCGAGGTCGGCAGATATGAGCCTGATCGTAAACGTCCCCTCAGGGGTCTCGATCATCCGGGTCTCTTCAGCGGCCCCTTCACTCATCGCGCACCCCCCCTACGCCCCATCAGTGCCGCTATCCAGGGCAGAACGGCTCTCTGTTTCAGCATTCCCTGGAAGGGTATTCGGTGCGCCATCACGGTTAAGAGGGAATCTGTTCCACATGGTATGGTAATTCATGAAAGCAGTCCTGGGTCTTGAAGATGGAACATTCGTTATAGGGCAGGGTTTTGGCGTTGAGGGGATCTGTTCCGGCGAACTCGTCTTTTCAACACAGATGACCGGGTATATGGAGGCATTGACGGATCCAGGTTATACCGGACAGATATTGATGTTTACGTTTCCCCTCATAGGAAATTACGGCACCGATCTCCAGAACTTTGAGAGTTCGGGGGTCCACGCGCAGGGCCTGGTTGCGCGCGAGATTGCGCGCAGACCGGCAGCACGACCTTCGGTAGCAGAGTACTTCTCTGAGAATGGCCTTTTGGGGATATCGGGTATCGACACCCGCAGTCTGGCGATAAAGATCCGGTCGGCCGGCACACTCAGGGCGGCCCTCATCACCGGCAACGATGATGGCGGTGAGGCGGTCCGACGTGCCAGGGCCGCTCCTCAGATGAGCGATCTCGACCTCATTGGGAGGGTCTCCTGTCGAGAGCCCTACCGGATCAGCGGCCCGGGGAGGCGGATCGCTGTCATCGATCTCGGGGTCAGGCGACAGATCCTGGCAGGTCTCGAGCGGCGGGGCGCCGATATCCACATCTTCCCGCATACTGCAACGCCGGATGAGATCATGGCCGCAGGACCCGGCGCACTCCTCATCTCAAACGGCCCTGGTGACCCGGGAGCGGCGATCACCGCCATCCGGTGTATTCAGGACCTCGCCGGGGAGGTGCCGATCATCGGCATCGGTATGGGCGCCCAGGTGACCGCTCTGGCCCTCGGCGGCGAGGTCTACAAGATGATGGTTGGTCACAGGGGGTCGAACCAACCGGTCCGCCACCGGGACGGAAGCATCTCCATCACCACCCAGAACCACGGATTCGCTGTGGATGAAGAGACCCTGCCAGAGGGGTGTATCATATCGCACCGGAACGTAAACGACGCTACAGTGGAGGGTTTCGATGCGCCAGACCTCGGTATAGTCGCCATCCAATTTCACCCGGAGGCACCTTTCTTTGACCGTATCTCCAGGGGGATCCCATAATGCCGAAGAGGGGAGATATCAGGAAGGTCCTCATCATCGGCTCCGGCCCCATCCAGATCGGGCAGGCGGCCGAGTTTGACTTCTCGGGATCGCAGGCATGTCAAGCGCTCCGGGAGGAAGGTATCGAGGTCGTTTTGGTCAACTCAAACCCCGCGACGATCCAGACCGACCCTGATATGGCGGACGTCATCTACATCGAGCCCCTGAAGGCCGGAATCATAGCAGAGATCATCAGGAAGGAGAGGCCAGACGGGATCCTGAGTGGGATGGGCGGCCAGACCGGCCTGAACCTGACGACTGAGCTCGCGGAGATGGGAGCACTCGAGGGCGTGGAGATACTCGGGACGCCGCTTGATGCGATCTACCAAGGAGAAGATCGGGAACAGTTCCGTGACCTAATGAACGCGATCGGCGAGCCCGTCCCCCGGAGCACGATCCTCTGGAGCACAAAGCAGATCGATGAGGCCATCCGGAAGGTCGGTCTCCCGGCGATCATCAGGCCGGCATACACCCTGGGGGGCTCAGGGGGCGGCGTTGCCCATACCCCCGACGAGGTGCGGCGAATCATCGAGATTGGGCTTGCCCGGTCCCGGGTCCACCAGGTGCTGGTGGAGGAGAGTGTCGCCGGGTGGAAGGAGATCGAGTTCGAGGTGATGCGGGACTCAAACGATACCTGCATCATCATCTGTGGCATGGAGAACGTCGACCCGATGGGTGTCCACACCGGGGAGAGCGTGGTCGTTGCCCCCATCCTCACCCTGCGGGGTGACGAGTATCGGATGCTCAGAGATGCTGCGATCAGGATCATAAGGGCACTCGATGTGCAGGGCGGGTGCAACGTTCAGTTCGCCTACAGAGACGGCGACTACCGGGTTATCGAGGTGAACCCCAGGGTCTCGCGGTCATCGGCGCTCGCATCCAAGGCGACCGGCTATCCGATCGCCCGGGTGGCGGCCAAGATCGCCATCGGGCTCAGGCTCGACGAGATCATAAACCCGGTGACCGGCACCACGCCAGCCTCGTTTGAACCCGCCGTCGACTACGTGGTTGTGAAGGTGCCGCGGTGGCCGTTTGATAAGTTTAAGGCTGCAGACCGGACGCTCACCACGGCGATGAAGAGCACCGGTGAGGTGATGGCGATCGGGCGGACGGTCGAGGAGGCGTTTAAGAAGGCGCTCAGGTCGCTCGATGCGGATATGAAGCGCCACAGAAACCCAAATGAGATCAAGATGATCCTCACGGCGCCCACCGATGAGCGGTTCGGATGCCTCTTCGATGCCTTCCGGGCAGGGTTCACGGTTGATGAGGTCGCCGATCTCACATCCATCGCACCGTTCTTCCTTGAAAAGATCAAAAATATCGTTGATATCGAGGAGAAGCTGCAGGCCAACCTCGAGCCTGAGGATATCCGGGTCGCCCGGCGCTACGGTTTCCTGTGCGAAGAGGTGCAGGCGCTGACCAAAAAGACCGCTGGCGAGATCGAGGCTCTCTCGGGGACGCCAACGTACAAGATGGTGGATACCTGTGCCGCCGAGTTCCCGGCGACCACGCCGTACTTCTACTCTACCTGGGAGGAGGAGTGCGAGCTGACCCGGGATGGTGCCAGGAAGGTACTGATACTCGGTTCCGGCCCGATCCGGATCGGTCAGGGGATCGAGTTTGACTACTGCACCGTCCATGCGGTGATGGCGCTCCGCGAGGAAGGGATCGAGGCGCATATCATCAACAACAATCCTGAGACCGTCTCGACCGATGCCGGAACCTCCGATCGGCTCTTCTTTGAACCGATGCACCTTGAGGATATCACGAACATCCTCAAGAAAGACGATTACTACGGCGTCATGGTCCAGTTCGGCGGCCAGAACTCAGTGAATCTGGCCATGCCGCTTGAGGCTGAGATCAGGCGTCTCGGTCTCTCAACAGAGATCCTCGGCACACCTCCCGACGCCATGGATGCCGCTGAAGACCGTGGCCGGTTCAGCCAGCTCCTCTCCCGGCTCAACATACCAAGCCCGGCGAACAGCTCTGCCTACTCAGAGGATGAGGCCCGGGAGAGGGCAAGGGAGATCGGCTACCCGGTGCTTGTCAGGCCATCGTATGTCCTCGGCGGGCGGGCGATGGAGATCCTCCACGATGAAACCGAGCTTGAAGCCTACATCAAGGAGGCCGTCCGGGTGAGCAGGGCGCATCCGGTCCTTATTGACTCATTCCTCAGAGGTGCCGTCGAGGTCGACGTCGATGCGGTATGTGACGGAACGGATGTCCTGATCGGTGGCATCATGGAACATATCGAGTGGGCTGGAGTGCACTCCGGTGACTCAGCCTGTGTGATTCCGCCGCAGTCCCTCTCGCCCTCGGTGATCGCGCGGGTGCGAGAGTACACAAAAGAGATTGCCCTCGGCCTTGGCGTCATCGGTCTTATCAACATCCAGTATGCTGTCCGGGACGATGTGGTCTATGTGCTCGAGGCAAACCCACGGGCGAGCCGGACCGTGCCGTTCATCTCGAAGGCCACGGGGATTGCGCTTGCAAAGGCTGCGGCGAAGGTGATGGTGGGCCGGAGGCTTGCTGATCTGGGTATCGTCGAGCCCGAGCTCGGTCACGTGGCGGTGAAAGAAGTTCTCCTGCCCTTCAACAAACTCCCTGGTGTGGATACGGTGCTCGGGCCTGAGATGAAGAGCACCGGTGAGGTGATGGGGATCGACTACGACTTCGGTCGTGCCTACTACAAAGCCTGCACTGCCGCAGACAATCTTCTCCCGACGGAAGGAAATATCTTCATATCGGTGGCTGATGAGCAGAAAGAAGATCTCTTGCCGATTGCACAAAAACTCCGTGAGCTCGGGCTTACCCTCTACGGCACGAGCGGGACGGTTGAGTTCCTCATCCAGAACGGCATAGAGACGAATCTCGTGCGCAAGGTTCAGGAAGGATCCCCAAACGTCGTCGATCTCATGCGCACCGGCAAGATTCGGTTGATCATAAACACACCGGCGGATAAGGCATCCCGGCAGGATCACATGCGGATCATGCGGGTCGCCGTCGACTATGGCATACCCTACATAACCACGCTCCAGGCCGCCCGGGCTGCGGCGATGGCGATCGATGCTATCAGGCGCGAAGAGATTACCATCAAACCACTCGGGCACTACCATGGGCGGGCGTGACCCGGTCCTTGCGGACCCCCGTTCCCACCGGTCGCCCAAAGAAAAAGGGGTTAGTTATACGTCCCCGAGCCAGATATCGACCGTATCGCGGTTGGCATCGATCCACCTCTGCGCGGCTTCCTCTTCGGACATGCCGCCTGCGATATCGGTCATCACTGATGCGATATCCTCATTGGTCCACTGGAACCGCTCAAGGATTCCATAAGCTTCCGGATCGTCGGCCGCGAGGCCCTGCCTCGCGAGGGTCACGATATCTTCGGCCCCACCGTAGACGCCCTTTGGATCGTCGAGGAACTTGAGGTCGTAGCGCCCGAACTTCCAGTGCGGTGACCATCCGGTCACTGCAACCCATTTCTCATCGTTGATGGAGGAGCCAAGTTCCGCCGCCATGCCGGCGCTGCTGCTCGCAACCAGCTCGCAGTTGAGACCGTATTCGTCGATGGCCTGCTCGGTTCTGGTCATGACACCCGCACCGGGCTCGATACCGACGATCCTTCCGGCGAACGCATCCTCAATGCCGCTCATATCTTCGATCGAATCGATGGTCACGTAGGCTGGGACGACGAGCCCGATACGTGCTGCTCCGGGAATGTTTGCGTTGACATAATCAATCCTGTCGCCGTACTGCTCCCAGTAGTGCTCATGCGTGTGCGGGAGCCACCCGGTTGTCGTAGCATCGACGTTCCCGCTGGCAAGGGCCTGGAAGAGCGGGCCTGCATCGACTGCGATCAGTTCGACGTTGTATCCGGCTTCTTCAAATACCTGTTTCATCACGTTGCTGCTCGCTATGGCACAGTCCCAGGTGACGTAGCCGATGCTGATCTCTTTTACGCCGGCTACATCCGTACCGGTACACCCGGCAGAGAAGAGACTGAGCATCAGGACTAAGCCTGTCAGCGCGAGCAGGCTTCCAAATTTTCGAACCATGTTTCACCTAATGTGGTAAACCCGGTAGTGTGGGGTCCCGGGTTTTCATGAGATGCCCGGGCCATCGGCGTTTCGCCGTCCCGGGCATCGAGCAGAGGTAGCGGTAGACGCCACTCCTGGCATGTTTGCACCCCAGAGCAAATAGGCCAGTCTTTGACCAATTCAACGTATGAGGGCGACCATATTTAGGCTTTACGGGCTCTGTTTTACAAACAGAGGCCTATATGATTGAAATCCTGAAAATAGTTCGACCCGGAAAGCGCATCTGATGCGCATTCAGGATCGTCGTTCTGCCGCCACCAGGTGCCCCCGGGGCACACGGTGATACAGGGGGTTCTGAGATCAGGTCTTTCTCGTCACTGTCTCTCGTAGTACCGCGGCATGAGGCTCTGAGTGATCCGATCAAGGATGATTGCTATGATCACGATGGCAAGCCCGGCTTCAAAGCCCATCCCGATATTCACCCGCTGGATGCCCACGAGCACCTGGTACCCAAGCCCCCCCGCACCGATCATCGATGCGATGACGGTCATGGAGAGTGCAAGCATAATGCACTGGTTCACCCCTGCCATGATGGTGGGGAGGGCAACCGGGAGTTGCACTTTGAAGAGCTTCTGCTGAGGCGTTGAGCCGAACGCATCCGCAACCTCGATCAGTTCGATCGGCACCTGCCGGATCCCGAGGTTGGTGAGGCGTAGCGCCGGCGGCATCGCGAAGACGACCGTTGCAATGGTGCCCGGCACATTCCCAAGGCCGAAGAAGATCACGGCAGGGATGAGGTAAACAAACGGGGGCATCGTCTGCATGAAGTCGAGGATAGGCCGAAGTGCGGCGTTGATCGTATCGTTTCCTGCAGCCGCGATACCAAGCGGGATCGATATAGCAAGCGCGACTATCGTCGAGACGAGGACGAGCGCCAGGGTGAGCATGGCGAGGTTCCAGAGGTGGAGATCCCAGATCAGGAGCAGACCGAGTGCTGTGAGCCCTGCCAGCTTGATGTCACGCCGGGTGACAACCCAGACCAGGGCGGCCGCGATGAGGGTCAGGATCGGCGCTGGTACGGCGAGGAGGAGATCCTGCAGCCCGCCGATGAGAAACCCGAGCACTGCGCTGATGCCGTCGAGCAGCCAGCCAAAGTACTGCTCGATCCAGTCGACGAATGCAACGATGATGTCGCCCACGGGCAGTTTAGGCAACTGCACGAGATCTCTCTCCATTGCGTGCTAGAGCCCCGAGGATAGCGCTCTGGGATATGAAGCCCCGAAGCCTGCCTCTGTCATCTACCACTGCCACAGGATAAGGGCCTCCGACGATCAGCGATATGATATCGGAGAGTGTTGCATCAGGTGCCACACTCGGAACATCGGTGATGACGATCTCCTCGAGTTCTCTTCCCGCCCGGATAGCCTCGAGAACGTCATCGAACGTCACAAGACCCCTGAACCGGCGCTCGTGGCCGACCACGAACACGTTCTCGACGTCGTGCTCTTTCATGAGATGTAGCGCGACCTTGGTGCCTGCAGTACATTGGGCAACCGGCCCGGGATGATGCATCACGTCACTTGCTGAGAGCACCTTTGTCATATCGACTCCGGCGACGAACCGCTCGATGTAGGCGTCCTCCGGTCTCGTAAGAATCTCTTCCGGAGTACCGATCTGTATGATCTCCCCGTCCCTCATCAGTGCGATCCGGTCACCGAGTTTCAGAGCTTCATCGAGATCGTGGGTGACAAAGATGATCGTCCGATTCAGGCGTCGCTGGAGGTCGAGGAGCTCATCCTGCATCTCCCGCCGGATGAGCGGGTCGAGAGCGCTGAACGCTTCGTCCATCAGGAGTATCTCAGGATCGCCTGCGAGAGCCCGGGCAAGCCCGACCCGTTGCTTCATGCCGCCAGAGAGGTGGATCGGCATGCTCGCCCCGTAGTCACCGAGCCCGACCATCCGGAGCAGCTCGTTGCCCTTCTGGTAGCGCTCATCCTCAGGGATGCCCTGAACCTCAAGGCCAAAGGTGACATTGTCAAGGACTGTCCGGTGCGGGAGCAGGGCAAAGTTCTGGAAGATCATACCCAGCTTACACCTGCGGACCATCCGCAGCTCCTCCGGGTCCATGCTGACGATATCCCTACCACCGATCAGTATCTTGCCACCCGTAGGCTCGATGAGTCGGTTGATGCACCGGAGGAGCGTGGATTTCCCACTCCCGGAAAGCCCCATAAGGACAAAAATTTCGCCCGGTACGATCTCGAAGGAGACATTGTAGAGAGCCAGGGTATTTCCGGTCTCTTCATGGATCTCATCCTTTGATCGTCCGGAGCGGCGGAGTTTCAGCGCCCTCTCGGGATCTTGCCCGAATACCCGGGTCAGTCCCTCCACGCTGATGACTGATTGTACAGATCTTAAATTTTCTCTGGGTTGTTTCTCAAAGATAACAGAACCCTCCACCCCCATGAACTCTGTTCCATGACTCTTATAGCTACCCCTTTCGGAAAATGCTCAAAATTCAGAGAGATTTAGATTTTTATGGCAGCCTGTGGTGTTTTTGTTTATTGAATACTGTTGTGCCGCTGCCCTTGCGAATTATCGTCAGAACATCGCCATCCAATCGTATACGGTTCATCTATCCCGATCCCGGTACCCGGCCCGGCAGCTTCCCGGAGCGCCAACCGCGCAGATGGGCACTCCCAAGGCCAGCACCGCTATGCACCATGGCGTGATATCCCCACACATTGCCTCCCTGTCACCTGCGGGTTTTCGAGAATACGCAAATGACCTCCTCTTCTTGCAGGTGCGCCCGTCCATACCACTCTTTTATTGGGTAAGAAGTCATATCAATGTAGATTATTCCAGACTGCCGCCATCAGGCAGAAACCAGGAACGCGGAGATCAGTAACATGGAAAAGGGAAAAGTCGTCCTAGCGTTTTCAGGAGGTCTCGACACCTCTATCTGCATCCCCCTCCTGCGCGAGCACTATGGGTTTGACGAGATCATCACCGTTGCGGTCGATGTAGGTCAACCCGAGGCGGAGATAGCCCGGGCAACAGAGAAAGGGCGGATGCTTGCAGACAACCACTATACCATCGATGTCAGGGAAGAGTTCGTAAAGAAGCATATCTTCCCCGCGATCAAGGCGAACGGGTCATACGAAGGCTACCCGATGGGCACAGCACTTGCCCGCCCGCTGATCGCCGAGGAGATCGTGAAGATCGCAGAGAGAGAAGGTGCCGCGAAGGTCGCACACGGCTGCACCGGGAAAGGAAACGATCAGCTCCGGTTTGACTTCATATTCAGGTCCGCAGGGTACGATATCGTTGCACCGATGCGCGAGATGAACCTGACCCGCGAGTGGGAGATCTGCTACGCACAGGAACGCAACATACCGGTGAGCGTGGGGAAGGAAAACCCCTATAGCGTCGATGAGAACTGCTGGAGCCGGAGCATCGAGGGCGGCAGGCTGGAAGACCCGGCATTCCACCCACCAGAGGAGATCTATGCCTGGACGGTATCTCCGACGAAGGCTCCTGACGTCGTGGAGAAGATCAGCATCAGGTTCGAGAAGGGAGTCCCGGTCGCTCTCAACGGAAAGGATCTCCCAGGCCTTGCCCTGATCCTGGAACTGAATCAGATAGCGGGTCGAAACGGCGTTGGCCGTAACGATATGATCGAGAACAGGATCCTCGGTCTGAAGGCCCGCGAGGTCTATGAGCATCCAGCCGCGACCGTCCTTCTTGCGGCGCACCGCGACCTTGAACACCTGGTCCTGACGCGTTCAGAGCTTGCATTCAAGCAGTGTGTCGACGCGAAGTGGTCTGAGCTTGCCTATATGGGGCTTGTGCATGAGCCCCTCTTCCACGCGCTCGGCGCATTCGTCGATACCACCCAGGAGAGGGTGAACGGCACCGTGGATGTCGCCCTGTATAAAGGCAGTCTCTCAATCCTTGGCCGGAGCTCTGGCGATGCACTCTACTCAGATGATCTCGTCTCCTTCGACTCGACCACTATCGACCAGAACCACGCCGTCGGGTTCTCAAATTACTTTGGACTGCAGGCGCGCCTGCTGAAAAATCAGAGATAACAACGGAGAAATGCGTACAGGACCCCGGGGCTTTTGAAATTTGGAAAACCCCGGGCTTTAGCCCCGTGGAGTTTCAGAGCACCTTCTTCCCAGCCCCTTTTCCCGGCATACACTCGAAGACATCGGTGATCTTCATGACGACGAGTGATCTCGTTGGAAACCGATCGCTCTTTGCCCTCACCCGGTCACGAAACATCTCGTAATCCGGTCCGGAGGTCTTGATCTCGGCCGTGCCCTTGACCTGAAAGCAGTGCCGAGATTCGGGATCGTAGAAGTAGAGGGCCACGATCGGGTTCTCCTCTAAGTTCCTGAGCGTCTTGACCATGTAGTTGTTCATGATCCAGATGGTATCATCGCCTACAACCCGTATCGATGCCATCGGCACGACGTTCGGGATACCATCCTTTGATGCAGTGGCCATAGGTACGACCCTGTTCTTGGCAATCGTCTCCTTCATCTCATCTGTGAGTGCAACCATAGAATTCACCTCTTCCCCGGGCAGAGCGGCCCGGCAGAGGCCCGTAACCTACCCGATAATGGATTTATCCGCGTTATCAGTATATAAGGGCTCTGCCAGAACGATACGTCGGTGCCTTCCCGCGCTCGCCTCCTGCGCCGCTCCGACTATGTTAGTGCATCGCATCACCGTATCTTCAAAGATTTTGATGCGTGAGAGTGGATACGCCAACAATCACACGGAATGACGGGAGTAGCCTGGTTTTGCAAGGTCTCCCCCTCCTTTCAATGTGCCAGCATCCCCCACCCCTCCCAGCTCGTCGCGCCTCCTCCCCCACCAGGGGCCGGGGGGGGCAGTCGTGGCGATACCCAAGGAAAGCCACATCCGGGAGAGGAAACCCACGCGCCAGATTTTTCTTCAGGCACTCCCCATACACTGGACCGTGGGGGGTATCGCCCCTGGGGGAGGGGCAGACGGGGAGGGGGGCATGTGCCCCCTCCCC
>JAAZOW010000283.1 GCA_012797575.1 Methanomicrobiales archaeon
ATCTCGAACGATCTCCCTAAATTTCACCAAAGAACTCCACTTTGGAATTAGAGAAATCTATATATATAATGATTGATATGCATGATACAGAACCCGCTGGAGAGCGGTGATCAAAATGGATGATAAGCCACAGATGAAACAGAAGATAACCTCCGCCATCTCTTCTGGCGATCTGCGTGAGGTCGAGAAGATAGTTTCGGATATTGCTGAGACCCGGGCGAGAAAAGAGAAGAGATCTCTCTACGAACAGATGAACACGGCCCTGGTAAAAGCAGCGTTTGAGGAGAATCAGCCGGAACTCCTAAGTCAGCTCATCGAACCGACGAAGGAAGACGTATCCATCTTCGCCCGGCGTGCTGTTGAACTCTATCGCGAGGAGAGGGATGAAACATGGTTCTCCGCGGTATTCACCCTGATCGATAAACTCGACCGTAAAAGTCACCAATCCGATATCCTCGCTGAAATATCCCGCGATCTGGTTCAGGCCGGGCTTGAAACCGGAGATACCCACTACATTGAGAAAGGGGAGGTGGCCTTAAACCAGATCAGCATCCGCAAATACCGCTCGGCCATTCTCTCTGAGATCGTCCCGCTCCTCATTCAGTACGGACAGAGATACCAGAACGTCGATATCATGCAATACGCTCTCCAGGCACTCTCTGAGATCGGCGATGTATCAAAGCAGTCACAGCTCCACGCGGACGTAGCCCAGGCGATCGCCGCCGCTGGCATCGAATCCGACGATATCCATCTGGTGATCAGCGGAATCCGGAGCGCCACCGAGATCGACCAGAAGATCCGGCGCACCAACTCGATCGCAGATATCGTGGACGCGACCTGGAGATCACCGCTGAAGAAGGAGATTGCCGATATCGAATGCATCATAGATGCCCTCTCAAAGATCCCGGAAGAGCGACTCACCGAGGTCCTCGCAATCCTGACCGAGCACCTCCTTGACCGCCAGCGGGATAAGAAACAGATCTACACCCGTCTGCTCAGGCTTGACGATGAAAAACCCTGGACAGGCCAGACCCTCATACTCGAGCTCCTGAGGAAGGCGGAACGGAGCGGGGAGCGCTGGTACCTCGAGAAGGCGTTTGAGTTCAACGCCCGGAGCACGGTAGAGGCCCAGCTCCCCATCGAAGAGATCGTCCTCTCCGGGATCGCGGTCGTCGAGAAGAGCGACAACCCGACCATCCTCCTCGATATCACGCCCCTGATCGAAGAGTCCTGTGACGTCGCAAAGGCGGCCCATCTCTACCGACAGATCACCGATGCACTCTCCAGGATGGGGGATTTCTACCACGCGATCGAGGTCATGAAGAAAGCCAGCACCACCGCCCAGAGGATCAATGCACAATTTTTTGATACCAGTGTCCGCCTGATAAAGGAGGGGATCCGACGTGATGAGATCGAGCTCATCCGCGAGAACATCCTTGCTGCACTGGAGATCAACATCGTTGACTCGCTGGTACACCAGGCGGTGACCGACTTCTGCAAAGAGTTTGATTTTGATGAAGTCGTCGGGCACATACCAGCCATAAAGGAACTTGCCAGGCTGCACCAGGCATCGGATACCCTGATCTCCGAGTGCAACGCCATCCTGATCGAGCGAGGGTTCATCCGCCAGAAGGACTCATTCGCCCTCGTGGACCTGGTAAGTCAGATCGAGGACCAGACCCTGCGCGAACAGGCCATCTCAGCGATCGTAATCGAGATGGCACGGATCGGCGTCGCCCGGAAAGACCGGGACCTCCTCCGGGGTGCGACCGCACTCACCTGCGAGATCATGAACCAACAGTCACGGGCTGAGACCCTGGGTGGCGTCGTAGACCAGGCAGCGATACTCGCTGTGGAAGACGGTGATCTTGAACTCCTCCATGGGATGCGGGTTCTCTCTGCATCCCTGCTGGAACCGGACTACTGCCTCTTTGCGATGGGTAAGGTGATCCACGGCCTGATCATGTACGGGATCGAACAGCTCTCGCTCCGGGCGCTCGATGAAGCAACCCAAATCCTCGGCCAGATCACCGATCCATCCCTGCAACGGCATCTGGTCGATCCGCTCATTGAAGGCTACATCCGTGTCGGGAGCCTGCAAGCGGCAGACCGGCTCTCCCGTGGCGGTGCCCGGATCTCCGACGACGTGATGAAACCCTTTGAGATCGCGCTTGACCTCCTCACGACCAGCACCCCGCACGAGGAGATCTCGATCAAGATAGCAAGTTACGTCGACATCATGCTCGAGTACACCCAGGTCTACGCAAGTCCGATCTTCGCCATCCCCATGGCCCTCCTCTCACTGGAGATCGAGGGGGAGTATGAGCGGACCGCCATGATCCAG
>JAAZOW010000138.1 GCA_012797575.1 Methanomicrobiales archaeon
GACTCTCATTTGACGACCTCCCATCATGGCTGGATGCCCGCGAGGAGGAGATACGAGATAGCCTCTCTGATGCGACAGCATCATCAAGGGAGGCCATCAACGCCGCCCTCGAACGCCTCGGGGAGGCGATCAACCGCATGGAGGAGGCGGAGGGTGCGGAGAAAGTCCACCCTAGGCTTCGGGATATATCCCGAAAGGCGCTCCCCCAGTTCACGAAATCCATGACCCAGATCCTCTCGCGCGACCTATCCGGCGATCCAGAGGCCTTCTACGCAACCGCCACCGATATACTGAAGAGCGCGCTCAAGACGGTGAAGGGCCAGGGGAAGTACCTGTCCTCCCTCTACCCCGACGAGATGAAGGATGTGCGCGCAGCTATACGGGATCTCGGGAGGGCGATCAACCCGATGACGGAGGCTGTCGCCCAGGCACAGAACGACCGGCAGCAGGTGGAGGGCATCCGGGAGCTGCACGGGTCTCTCATCCGGATACGGGAAGAGTATACCGCTACCTCCGGGCAAGCCCGGGACTATGCGGCGACGCTGGAGGAGGTAGGCGACGAGATCCAGAGGGTTGAGGATGACCTCGCAGCACTCAGGCTGCGCCCGGAGTATGCCAGAAAGAAGGAGACTCTGGAGCGCATCCAGGAACTCGATGGCGCAGAGCAAGAGGTGAAGCGGCAGGCTACATCCATCCGAACCACCGCCCTCCACGTCTTCCGGAAGGCCGGGAAGGTGGCCACGAAGGTCGGAGGTGATGCTGCAGCCGCAGACTTCGACCGGGTCCTCGATGCCTATGCGTCCCCCCTCCCTGAGAACGAGGACGGTCTGGCAGGTCTGACCGAGTTGATGATGCCGACGACGCTTACCTTGATCCAGCAGGGGGATCTTGTCCTCAAGAACCAGGAGGAGATCGCCCTCTTCTCAGACCCAGATACCCTTCCTGCAGAGCTCCGGGAGATCGTTCACCGTCGGAAGGAGATCCAGGGGCAGTATGCAGCACTCCAGGAGACCTACGCCTCGCTCCCGATCGTGATCGAGGAGGAACGCCTCACCACCCACCTCTCAGAGCTTCAGAGGGAGCGCGAGGTGAAGGGTGGCGCGCGGGACCGGGCTGAGAGCCAGCAGGAGATCCTGGAGACCTCGTATGCGGGGGAGCGCGAGAAGCTCCATAGCGTTCTCGCGGATCAGGAGGTGGAGGTCGATATACCCGACCTCATACCATCCTGAATGTCAAAGAGAATCCTGTTTATGTGCCAAGCACAGATACTTTTAACGAATCGATGAAGGCAGACACAACCACACCTGGATCTACACCGCACCTCTGGATAGGGGTGCCCGCAGTCGCGTTTGGAGGGATAGGACTTGAGATGTTGCTTTTCTCGGTCGGTTTTGAGTACGCTGCCTGGGCAGGCATCGTAGGATGCGTGGTGGCCTCGTTCATCCTCTTCTACCAGGCGTACAATAAACCGCGGAGGGATATCGTCTCGCTCTTTGTACCGCTCTACGCAGTCCTCATCTTCATCGTGCCAAACGATATCAGCAAAGGGTTGATCGTGCAGGTGTTCTATGCGGCGACGATTACGCTCCTCACAGTCAGGGTGGAGAAATTGTTTAATGCGCCCAAACAAGAGAAGAGAACAATGAAGCAGATGTTGAATGACTATATCGGCCGGATTGAACCGCTCCTCGCTGAGGTAGATGAGGAGACCGGGCATGCGGTCGCGCAGTCTTTTCTGATATACAAGTTCGGGCTTTATAAGAACGCAGTAGAGAGGTGCACGGAGGCGCTTGATCTGCTGGAAGCAGCCGAACCGCTCTCCTCAAGCGCACTTGAGGATGCCCTGCTGATCCTCCGGGAGCGCGCCGGCGACCTCGCCCGTTCCCGGATGACGGCAAGCCCGGAACATACCTTTTCCGAGGATGATTATGAGTATCTCGCCATCCACCTCAGGCCGGAGCAGGTCGAGATCCCTGCGACGCTCGATCTCGACAACGCCCTGATCCTCCTCTACGCTGTCGGAGTCGAGACCTCCCCCGACGATGAGCTGGCGCTCGAGGAGCATCAGCGCTTCATCATCCAGATCCTGGAGTCTTATAGAGAAAAGCTGACCGCATGACCGATCTCACAGACGGAAATCTCTTCCGGGGACTCATAACGATAGCGGCGCCTATCGTTGCCGGAAACGTACTGCAGAGCGGCCTCGAACTGGTCGATCTCTTCTTCGTCGGTCGCCTTGGGCATGAGGCGATCGCCGGGGTTGCGATGAGTAACACGGTTGTCATGGTTCTCATGACGGTCATCATCGGCCTCGTCACCGCAAACACCGCGTTTGTCTCGCGCCACTATGGGTCGCGCGATCTCGATATGGTGGCAAAAGCGGTCTATCACACCCTGATCCTCGGGCTTTTGTTCTCGATCACCCTCACCGTTGTGGGTACCCTCTTTGCTGAAGATATACTCTTCTTCCTCGGTGCGGAGCCGGACGTCGCAGCCTATGGAGCCTCATACCTGGCGGTCCTCTTCGCCGGCATAGCGACGATGGTCGAGCTCTGGGTGATCAACGCCTCGTTCCAGAGCTGCGGGGATGCCACCACACCCATGTTCCTGGTGATCTTTGCCAACATACTCAATATCGCCCTCGACCCGCTCCTGATCTTCGGTTACGGGGCGGTCCCTGCCTTCGGGGTCGCCGGGGCGGCGTACGCCACCGTCATATCCCGGGGTGTGGCGTTCTCCATAGCGTTTGCCCTGCTCCTCACCGGGCGAGCGCCGGTTCCCTTCTCGCTCCGGACGAAGATCGACTTCTCCCTGGTCTGGAGACTGATCCGGGTCGCCATCCCGAACTCCGTCCAGTCGGGGCTCCGGAGCGTCACCTTCATGATGATGATGGCGATCGTGGCGGTCTTCGGGACAGCAGCCATATCCGCCTACGGTATCGTAGGAAGGCTCGAGACGGTCGCGCTCATGCCGGGGTTCGGCGTCGCGACCGCCACCGCCGTGCTCGTAGGCCAGAACCTCGGTGCTGGCAAGCCTGAGCGGGCGGAAGCGGGTGTGCGGCTCTCCGCGCTCATGAATGGTGGATTTATGGCGCTTGTAGGAGTGATATTCTTCTTTGCCGCCCCCTCACTCATCGAGATCTTCGATCCGAGCGGCACGAGCACCGAGATCGGTATATCGTACATGCACACGGTCGCGCCATTCTACGTCTTCATCGCCATCGCGATAGTCCTCGGATTTGCGCTCAACGGGGCTGGAGATACGAAGAAACCCATGTACGCCACGTTCTTTTCCATGGTCCTCTTCCAGGTACCTCTGGCGTACATCCTCCCCGACCTTCTCGGGATCGGGATTGCAGGGGTCTGGCTTGCGGTGATCTGCGGGACTGTCCTGCAGGTTGGGATGCTCTTCACGATGTACCGACGCGGAACCTGGAAGACAGCGGCAATATAGCAGCGAAGAAGTTCGCAGGGCTCTATGGAAGCTATCGCGATCACTACCCCTGGGGGGGGCGCGGGGTGAAGCGTCGCACTCCCCATGCGGGGGGGTCAGAGCGAGTCGAGGCTGATCGCGGCAAAATCGTCTGCAAGTGCGCTGACGTCCTTTACACCAAATGCTGTCTGGACCGTGGTAAGTTCGAGGTCGCGCGCCACATCGCACATGTAGTCAAGGATATCGATCGAGAGCTCCCGCTTCTGCTTGGATTTACGGAGCTGGTCTACGAGGAAAGTCACCTTCTCAGGCGACTCCAGCCGGAGCTTGGCGAGGCTCAGGACGCACATGTAGATCCGGGTCAGGTTCCTATCCGTTCCGGTGATGGTATCGAAGAAGTTCCGGAGGACCTGCGCCTGGTAGACCTCGCCACTCATTCTGATCGGATATTCCCCGACTGCATATAAATCTCTGTCGGTTTATTGTGTGGAGGCGCTCGGGCGGGGAAGGAGTAATCGGTTCATCTCCGGACGCTGACGATCTTGATGATATCCCCGCTCTTCAACTCGAGGGAATCCTTAACCCGCATCCCACTCTTCGCATCGACGGCATAGAGGAACCCCTCACCGATATCGGTATGGACCTGGTAGGCGAGATCGCGGGGAGTCGATCCACGCTTCATGAGGAATGCATCGGGGAGCACTCTGCCTTTGCTGTCGGTGAGTTTGCTCTCATCCTCGACCGGGAAGACGACGATCATATCGAGGAGGTCAAAGACCGCGGTGTCGAGCGCCTGCTGGACGCCGGTTCCGCCGAACACTTGCATAAACTCTGCCACCCTCTGAAGACCGGCCCGCTGTGCGGCGGTGAGGTTCGTCTTCGGGTTGATCTCGAAGGCCTGATCACCGGGACGATAGGTGACAAAACCCCCCTCGGCGGCCATCCGGAGCGCAAGCTCTCCTGCCGCGCTTGCAAATGTGACGTCATACTCCGCGATCCGGTCAAGGCACGCCTCAGGCGCCTGGTCAGCCTTGTTTCCGACGATCAGCATCGGCTTTCCGCGCAGCATCAACTCCCGGCAGAACCGGATCAGATCCTCCTCCCCGGCGGTCCGGAGATCGACCCCCGCCGCCTCGACAGCACCGCGGACGTTCTCAAACGTCACGCCGAGGCCAGCGAAGACATCGGCGATCGCCGCTGCAAGAGAGAACTCTCTTGCCTGGGCCTGTCGCTTGAGCTTCTCCCAGTGCCGCGAGAGGATACCGTACATCCACATCGATATCTCATACTGGAGGAACTCGATGTCGCGCACGGGGTCGCGCGTGCCGATATCGACCGGGTTTCCCTCGGCATCCGTCGCTCCGCTGGCATCGACGATCTGGAGGATCGCGTCTGCCTGCCGGAGATTATCGAGGAACTGGTTCCCAAGTCCCCTCCCCTTATGTGCCTCGGGGACAAGTCCCGCGACGTCGATAAGCCCGATTGGGACGAATCGGACCCCGTCCTGGCAGTTCTCGCACGAGACATTCATCTCCTGACAGGGGCAGGCGGTCCTTACATATGCAACACCGTGATTGGCGTCGATGGTCGTAAACGGGTAATTGGCGATCTCTGCCGGGGCCAGGGTCGCCGCCCTGAAAAACGTTGATTTCCCGCAGTTGGGCTTTCCTGCAATGGCCAGTGTGATCATGAGAAACTCCTCCGCAGTGTACAATCTGAGAGTAGTGTTTGGTCATACACCATTTATCTTTGCGGGATTGAAGGGAGAAGACCCCGCTCAGAGGGAGAGAGGCTCACTCACCCCAAACCGGAGGGTTATAGCCGGCAGAAGTCAATCCCATGAGAGATGTTTGCTGCCTGCCACCTCTTTATCGGTCTCATTCTGGGTGTTGTGATCGCCGCCCGCCTCGGTGACCGGCGCATCATCGGCTTCACTGCCCTGGGTGGCATCCTCCCCGATCTCATCGATAAGCCGGTGGGCCACATCCTGCTCGCGGGATCACTCAACTCCGGGCGGATAGTGGCGCACGGGCTGCTCTTCCTCATACTCCTCTCCATGGCAGGCATCGCCCTCTGGAGATGGCAAAGGTCGTTTGCGCTCATCGCCACCACCATAGGCGTCGCCTCCCACCAGATCCTCGATACGATGTGGGCGTCACCGGTTGCCTGGTACTTCCCGCTCCTCGGCCCCTACACGCCGCGCGAGTTCACCAACTACTTCGGCAACGCCATCCTGGCTGAGA
>JAAZOW010000137.1 GCA_012797575.1 Methanomicrobiales archaeon
TCCTATGATCTTCCCATCGCGACTGACAAGAACGACCCGGACGTGCGGGTAGCGTTCCCGGAACGCCTCGATCTCCCGCCGGGCCACCTCATCCCACCCCGGGGCCACCGAGAGTTCCTCGACCGTCGCGTACCCGGTCCCGTCGAGCACATCCGGGTTCATGAACTTCAGGATCAGGCCGGGGAGCCCGCAGATCACGGCATCCCCGTCCACCACCCGGAGCGCCTCGGCAAGCTTGCTCCCCACGAGGACCGCCTCTTTCTCCGGGAAGAGGAGCCGGGAGTAGCGGAGCCCGAGCCGCCCGGTCGTCAGCACAACCCCCCGGGGAGCGCGGGCGATCCGGTCGAGCACCCCCTCCATCAGGTGGTCGTCCCAGGGCTCCACGAGCCCGGTCGTCCCGAGGACCGATATCCCGGCGTGCACCCCGATCTTCGGGTTCAGCGTCTTCTGCGCAACCTCGGCGCCCCGGGGGACCGTCAGGATGACCGTTACGCCCGGGAGGTCAGCCTCCTCCACCCCCTCCTTAATCGACCGCCTGATGCAGTCGAGCGCCGGTTCACTGATCGCCGGCGTCCCCTGGCGATGGCGGTGGGTGTCCCTGGCAAAACTCCCGATCCCCTCGCCGGGAACGAACTGGATCGACCCCGAGATCGAGGGTGCGGCGGTCGCGACGAACTCAAGCCCCGCTGTCACATCAGTCGGGTAGTCCCCCGCGTCCTTCCAGCACGACGCTGTCCCGCGGTAGGCGTCCACAGGGATCCTGACCGCGATACCGCAGGGGAGGGTGATCCCCACCCCCGTGATCTCCCCGTCCTCTGCAAGCGAGAGGACCGCCGCCTTACAGGCCGCAGCCGCCGTCGTCCCGGTCGTAAACCCCCGGCGGAGGACTGTTCCCGACGAAGTCAGGACCGCAAGACCCCGTCTGACGTCGGGGAGGAGGGCAGGAGACCGGCACGCCGCCACCCACTCGGCGGGATACTCAAAATCAGTAACCGGGTCCTTCATAACCTGCACGCTCGGCAAGAATCGTGATGATCTCGTTTATCGCCGCCACCGCCACCGGCGTGCCGCCCCGGGTGCCGGCGTTGGAGACCGACGGCACATCGAGGGCACGGAGCGCCTCTTTTGACTCCGCCGCGTTCACAAACCCGACCGGGGTCCCGACGACCAGCGCCGGGCGGACCCCTTCCCTGACCATATCGCAGATAACAAGGAGCGCCGAGGGGGCGTTCCCGATGACCACGATCGAGTCCTCGACCCGATCCCGCAGAGCGATAAATCCTGCAGATGTCCGGGTTATACCGCGTTCATGGGCGATATCCGCCCCGTGGTCGAGGGCACAGAAGATCTCGCTCCCATGCCCACGTTTCAGGATACCGGTCTGCACCATCCTGATGTCGGTGACGATCGGCGCCCCCCGATCGAGTGCGGCAAGCCCGGCCGCGACCGGATCGCCGACGAAGCGCATCAAGTCCGCCATCGCAAAATCGCCGACGGCTACCGAACAGCGCTGTTTTATCCGATCCTCCGGCGTGGCGTCCCCAACAAGCTCCCGGGCAAGATTCCGGCTCGTACTCGCTATGGCGTAGGCCTCCGGGGTGACCGCCGCAAGATCAGTATACGTATTTCCTGTGGTATCCCCGGGGCGTGATGATCCCTCTCTCATCTCCCTCATCCCTCCAGATCCTGGTCTCCTCTCCGCCGATAAAAACGGTTGAATGCATATCCACAGAGGCGAAGTGGTCCTCAAACTCACCGAGCGTCGTGATCAGCTGCTCCTCCCCCACCCGGTAGGCGTTCCTGACAACCCCGACCGGTGTCGCATCAGACAGGTGACGGCGGGCGATCGCGACCGCCGCGGCCAGGTTGTTCGGCCTCCCCCGGCTCCGGGGATTATAGAGCACAACCGGCACCCGCATCTGAAACGCAAGATCGAGCCTCCGCTCGATCTCTTCCCAGGGCGTCAGGAGATCAGAGAGGCTCATCGTGACGTAGTCCCCTGAGAGCGGTGAGCCCAGACGGGAGGCCGCAGAGACCGCGGCCGTGATGCCGGGGATGACCTCGACCGGGACCGCTGCCCCCGATCGCTCCGCCACCTCGAGCACAATACTCGCCATCCCGTAGATCCCGGCATCGCCGCCACTCACCATCGCGACGATCTGATCTTCTGCAAGGGCGAGAGCCTTCTTTGCCCGGTCAACCTCCTGCCCCATGCTACTCAAGACAACTTCTTTCCCAGCCAGCATCGGCATAACCAGGTCGATATAAAACTTATTGCCTATGACACATTCGGCCTCACCGAGGGCATTTAGCGCCCGGGACGTCATATGCAGCAGGTTGCCGGGACCGGTGCTGACGATATACAGCCTTCCTCCATCATCGCGCGATTGCAACAGTAACACTCCCATAGATCCGTTTGGCAAGCACCAGTTCTTTCTGCTTCGAGACCGCCAGAGCCGCGGGTTCCGCGACCCCGGCAAGCCCGATCAGGGAGGCCCTTGAGGGTGATGGGGCCTCCTCCATGTTCAACATTTCGTCATCCAGGAAGACAAGGTTACCCTCCAGATCCTCGATCGCCTGGACGAGTCCGGCCTCCCGGCGCTTCTTCGCGGTCGTTGCGTAGACGAGGACCTCACCCGGGGCGACTCCTGCTTCACGGAGCGCCTGCCCGACCGCCGCGACCACCTCTGCCGCCGGGACGCCCCTCCGACACCCGACGCCGACGGTGTAGTCCCCCCCCTTCACGAGGAAGGAGACCCCCGGACCCGCGACAACGATCCCGGGGCTGGCGATGGCGTAGAGGGGCACATCAGCGCTCAAGATCGCAGCGTTCACAACCCGGGTGGAGTCACGGTTCACGACATCACATCCCCTGCGAAGAGCGAGTCCCTCCACCGATTCCAGGCCGAAAACCTCTGTCGCAGTCGTTATCACCGGCTCTATGCCGAGGGGGCTGAGTTCCCGTGCAAGATCATTCCCGCCATGATGCCCCCCGACGATCGGTATGGCGTAGCGGAGGTTGGGGCTGACCACCACGACCGCCGGGTCCCGCCACTTATCGACGAGGAGGGGTGCGATCCCCCGGACCGCGATCCCGGCCGACATCAGGGCGACGACCCGACGGTATCCGGCAAACGCCTCCAGAAACGCACCAGAGCTGTAGGGGATGACCACAGCACCGATGGTATCCGCAATCCTCCGGGCATCGGGGAGGAACCGTTCAAGCGCTATCACGGCAGTCCCGGTCATGAATAGAGGATCGACCTCCCGAACCCCGAGGTTTTCGGATCTACCACCTTCCCGATGACGATCAGAGCCGTCCGCTCTATCCCGGCCGCCCGGGCCGCCTCCGCGATATCCGCCACCGTCCCCCGGATGATCTTCTGGTCAGGCCAGGATGCGTGGTAGACGACCGCTGCCGGCGTGTCGGAGGGACACTCCACCCGGGCGAGGATATCCTCCATATGCTCAGTCCCGAGGAAGATCACCATCGTCTGCCCGAGCCGGGAGAACTCAGGGATCAGATCCTCCGCAAGCGTCGCTCCCGCCGGCCGGGTGATGATCAGGCTCTCAGAGACGTCACGGAGGGTGAACTGGGTCTTGAGAGCCGCCGCGGCCGCGAAGAGCGATGAGACCCCGGGGATGATCTCGACCTCGATCCCACGCCGCTCAAGCTCGGTCATCTGCTCAACGATCGCCCCATAAAGTGCCGGATCGCCCGAATGGAGCCTGACCACGACCTTCCCGGCCCTGACGTGCTCCTCGATGGCATCGACGATCTCTTCGAGCTTCATCCCCCAGCTGTCAAGCTTCAGTTCCGCGGGAGACTCCTCCACGAGCGCCGGGTTCACGAGGGATCCCGCGTAGATGAGGAGATCGGCCCGCCGGAGGAGATCCATCCCCCGGACCGTGATGAGATCGGGTGCCCCCGGTCCCGCCCCCACGATGTAGACCTTGTGCATGCGATCTACCTCGCAAAGAGGATCGAGAAGTAATCGCTCTCATCGGGGAGGTCGTCTCCCCGGTAGACCCGCTGCTCCGGCATGTACATCCGCTCCACGAGGACGAACTCAGAGCAGCCCTCCGTCCTCAGATCCGCCGCAAGCGCTGCCGGCTTCCTGACCTTCATGAAGATCCTGGACTCAAGCCCGCTCCCGTCCGATACGGAGAACCCTCCCGCCACCGGGACGTTTGCCACCGATGCAAACGCCGTGATGGAGCTGATCCCGGGCTCGGTTGCAAACGTGACATCGGGGTAGCGCTCACCGATCACCTCACAGAGCCGGGAGAAGGTCGAGTAGAAGTTCGGGTCACCTATGATCCCAAAGACCACAAGCCCGTTCTCAGCCTCTGGAGCCACCGCGTCGGCGTTCTCCTCGAGGCACACCCTGATATGGTCCTCGTCGTTCGTCATCGGGAACTCAAGGATGACGGCATCGGGCCGGTAGGGCCGCACCAGATCGTAGGCGAGGTTTCCAGGGACAAAGACCGCCGTAGCCTCTTTGAGAAGCCTGACCGCCCGCAGGGTCAGGAGCTCTGGATCACCCGGTCCAAGCCCCACCCCTACGAGCATCCGGCACCCCCGACGACGACGTAGATCGGGTTTTTGGGTTTGAACATCACCCCATCGGCGATGGCAGCGGATCGGGAGACCTGCAGATGGAGGGCTTCGATGAAGATACCGAGGCGCTGCATACTCGCTATCGCCTCATGGAGCGTCTCGACCATGACGGCGTTGACAACGATCCGTCCCTGCACCTTCCCGGCGAGGATCTCAAGCACCTCAGGGAGCCGACGCGACCCCCCGACGAAGGCGGCGTCGAGGTGATCGATGCCGGGGAGGACCTCCACCGCATCCCCCTCGAAGAACTCGATGTTTCCGGCGCCGGCAGCTGCCGCCTCCGCGCGTGCGTAGGCAATCGCCTCCGACCTCCTATCGATCGCGTAGATCCGTTCTGCCACCCGCGACGCCGCGATAGAGACCTTCCCGGTCCCGCACCCGACATCAACCACCAGATCTCCTGGGAGGATACCAAGCTTTGCGAGCGAGACGGCCATGACCTCATCCTGCGTAGGCCCACCCTTCAGCCTCATTCGATCTCCAGTTACCTGATGAATTTGTGTGAGCTCCTATAAATAGACCCTGTGGACGCTCACGCTCCCTCCGCCGGAAAAGATACCCTCCGGGATGCCGGTGACATAAAAGTTTTTGCGATGACAACAACAACATGAATACAATGCTCAGGATAAACAGAGATACGTGTGGATACTGCGGCACCTGCGTCGCAGTCTGCCCTGAGGATGCGCTCGAGCTGATTGATGCCTATCTCAGCCTGGAGCGGGAGTGCATCGCCTGCGGCATCTGCGCACGGGCATGCCCGCTTGGAGCACTGGAGGTTGTGCATGAAGAGTAAGTACGATATGCTCATCGTCGGTGGCGGGCCTGCCGGCGCCATTGCAGCCAAGACGGCGGCCGAAGCCGGATGCACGGTCTGCCTCATCGAGAAGCGCCCTGCCATCGGGACACCGATACGGTGTGCGGAGGGGGTAGGCAGGGAGATCCTGGAAGAGTTCACCAGACCCGATCCGCGCTGGATATCGTCTTCCATCGAACGTGCGAAGATCATCGTGCCAAACGGCACCGCCATCCGCCTCGACCAGGACGATCCCGGGAATGCGGTCGGCTATATCCTCGATCGGAAGGTCTTTGACCGTGAACTCGTCTGGCAGGCGGCCGAGGCCGGAGCGGATGTCTTCGTCAAGACCCGGGCGACCGCGCCCATCATGGAGGGCGGAGCGGTCCGGGGCGCGAAGGTGATATCCATCGGGACGCCGATCGATATCAGGGCGGACGTGGTCCTCGCTGCTGACGGCACGGAAGCACAGTTCGCCCGCCGGGCAGGGCTTGACACCACCGTTCCCCTCCGCGAGATCATGAGCTGCACCCAGTACCTCCTCACCGACATAGATATCGACCCCGTCTCCACTGATTTTTACCTGGGCAACGACATCGCACCCGAAGGCTACCTCTGGGTCTTTCCGAAGGGAGAACGGACGGCGAACGTCGGGATCGGCATCTCGGGCAGGAAGAGCCGGGACGGTTCACGGGCAAAGGATTACCTGGACCGGTTCATCGCAGAGAACTTCCCGGGCGGTAAGACGATCGAGGCGATCGTGGGTGGCGTCCCGGTCTGCCAGCCGCTCCCATGCACGGTCGCCGATGGTCTCATGGTCATCGGGGATGCGGCCCGGGTCGTCGATCCCCTCACCGGGGGCGGGATCGGAAACGCCATGTTCACCGGGAGACTCGCCGCGAAGGTAGCCGCAGAGGCCATATCGGCAGGCGACTGCTCGAAGAAGACGCTGATGCCCTACGACGTGGGGTGGCGCGCGTCCCGCATGGGAGCGTCGCTTACGAGGAACTACAAGATCAAGGAGTTTTTCATAACCCTCGACGACAGAAAACTCAACGTCCTCGCCGACTCGATCGCAAGCATCGGCCTTGCGGAGTTCTCGGTCTCGGCGCTCATCAAAGAACTTATCAAACGCAATCCAAAGATGCTCTTCGAGCTTGGGGCGCTCAAAAGCTCTCTATCCTGAGCGCTTCAGCTGTCGGTTGAGGGTCCTGATCGTCTCAGCCTCCGCCTCTTTTTTCGTGAAGACCGTGATGACATCGTCAGGCCTGATCCGGACCGCGCCGCTCGGTATGATCAGGTCTCCCCCGGCGCGCCGTATGGCTATGAAGACGAAGTCCCGGACGTCGAGCTCCCGGATCTCGTGGTCGACGATCGGCGCCCCCTCCTCAGCGATGACCTCGAATATGGTGCCCCCGGGAATCGAGGCGACCTGCTGGAGGCTCGGGCTCCTCGCCCAGTAATAGAGCCGACTTGCCACCAGTTCATCGGGGTTTTCGCTGATCTTCACCCCGACCTCGTTGAAGAGATCGGAGTGCTCCTTCTGGTTGACGATCGAGACGACGTTCCTGACGTTGTAGCGTTTTGCGATCCAGCAGGTCATCAAGTTCACCGCATCGTCACTCGTGGTTGCGACCAGAGCATCGGCCCGGTCGATCCCGGCGTCCTCCAGCACCGATTTATCGGTCGCATTCCCGGTGATGGCGAGGACGTCATAGTGCTCCAGGATGTCGCCTGCGCGTTCCTCGTTTCGATCGATCACGACCACAGAGTCGCCGGCATCCACAGCGATCGCTGTCAGGTTCCGGCCGATTCCACCCAGACCGACGATGATGGTGTACATTCCATCTGGAATCAACCCCTGCTATTGAAATACCTTGCGAAGAAAACAGGTGGATGTGATATGCGGGGTGGATGAGGCGGGGAAGGGGTCGGTGCTGGGTCCGATGGTGGTCGCCGCTGTCGGCTGCCGGGAGATCGAGGACCTCGCACCCCTCCCCATCCGGGACTCAAAGGCCCTCCGGCCGAAGCAGCGAGAGGAGATCGACGATATCCTCCGCCGCGACTTCCCTGTATCGATCGTCACCATCGATGCTGCCGGGATCGATGAAGCGCGGAGCAGGATTAACATGAACGAGTGTGTGGCCCGGCTCCATGCCGGAGCGCTGAAGGAGCTCCGACCCCGGCTGGCCTACGTGGATGCATGCGATGTGAACGCAGAACGCTACGGCCGGACGGTAGCAGGCCACCTCGACTTTCCCTGCGACGTCATCGCCGAACACCGGGCAGACGCCCGCCACAAGATCGTCGGCGCGGCAAGCGTCGTCGCGAAGGTCGCCCGGGATCGAGCGATCCGGTATCTCGACGAGGAGTATGGGGGTATCGGGAGCGGGTACCCCTCAGACCCGGTGACGATCGAGTTTCTCAGGCGGTACATCCGGGACTACGGGAGACCGCCGCCCTGTGCCCGCTGGAGCTGGAAGACGGTCGCAAACCTCGGCCAGAGGACGTTTGCCGATTTCTTGTAGTGCTCGTTGTCACCGTACCTTCAAAAATTTTGACGAGATGGAACACCAACAATCTCGCGTAGTGACGACAATGATCTGGTTTTGTGAAGGGCCCCCTTCTTTCAA
>JAAZOW010000018.1 GCA_012797575.1 Methanomicrobiales archaeon
CCGGGCGCGAAGCGCCCGGCAAGGCAGTTCACTCTTCCAGGGTCGACGTATCTCCGGGGTCCATGCCCAGTTCCTGCGCCTTCAAGACCCGCCTCATGATCTTGCCGCTCCGGGTCTTTGGGAGTGCATCAACGAAATCGATCTCAGATGGTATAGCGATGGGACCGAGCGTTGTCCGGACGTGGTAGGCGAGATCTTTCTTCAGTTTATCCCCAGGCTGTTGGCCATTCCTGAGGATGACGAAAGCCTTAATGGCGTTGCCCTTCAGGGCATCAGGTTTTCCGATGACGGCTGCCTCAGCCACCGCATCGTGGGAGACGAGCGCGCTCTCGACCTCTGCAGTGCCGATGTTGTGCCCGGCGACGACTATCAGATCATCAGCTCGCCCGATGACCATGATGTAGCCATCCTTATCCTTCACCGCAAGATCTCCAGCCGTGTAGCATCCGGGTATGGTGTTCCAGTACTTGCGATAGCGCGCATCGTCCCCCCAGACCGTCCTCATCATCGACGGCCAGGGTTCCTTGATGACCAGGAGCCCACCCGTTCCCGGGCGGACTGGATTGCCCTGTTGGTCGACGACGTCGGCGACAACGCCCGGGATCGGTCTTCCCACAAACCCTGGTCGCATGGGCTCGCCAATCATCGTGGTCAGCATGTGCATCCCGGTCTCGGTCTGCCACCAGGTATCCACGACCGGGCACCTATCCTTTCCGATGGTATGATAAAACCACTCAAATGCCTCGGGGTTGAGTGGCTCGCCGACCGATCCGAGGATACGGAGCGATGAGAGGTTGTAGCGGTTTGGCCACCCCTCACCCACCCGCATGAACATCCTGATAGCTGTTGGAGCAGTGTAGAAGATGGTAACACCATACTCCTCGATGAGGTCCCACCAGGTGCCCGGGTTCGGGTAGTCGGGAGTCGCCTCAGCGATGAGACAGGTGGCGCCGTTCAGGAGCGGGCCGTAGACCCCGTAGCTGTGGCCGGTGATCCAACCGGGATCGGCGGTGCACCAGTAGACGTCGTCATCCCCGACATCGAAGACATGCTTCGTCGTGTAGTAGGTTCCGACCGTATACCCGCCGCAGGCGTGCACGATGCCCTTCGGGGCCCCTGTGGTGCCGCTCGTGTAGAGGATGAAGAGTGGATCTTCGGCATCCAACGGTTCTGCCGGGCACTCGCGGTTCTCACCGTCCACCAGATCATAGTAATCAACCTCCATCTCAGGGTGGAGGTCCACGGGATTATCGGCATCACGTCGCAGGACGACGATCCGCTCCACGCTCGGTGAGTTGACGATTGCTTCCTCAACGATTGGCTTGAGGGGGATCGCCCTTCCGCGCCGGTAGGTGAAGTCGGCAGTTATCACCACCTTCGCACTAGTTCCCCGGATCCGTTGGTTGAGCGCGTCGACACCGAACCCGCCGAAGACCACCGAGTGGATGGCCCCGATGCGAGCGCAGGCCAGCATCGCGATTACCTGTTCGGGTACCATCGGCATGTAGATGCAGACCCGGTCCCCCTTCCTGACGCCGAGGCGCGAGAGGCCGTTTGCGAACCGGCAGACCGCATGGAAGAGCTGGCGATAGGTGTAGGTCCGCTCTTCGTCCTCGGTCTCCCCACGCCATATGAGCGCGACTTTGTTGCGGCGCTGGCTCTGTGCGTGTCGGTCCAGGCAGTTGTGGGTGATGTTGAGTTTCCCGTTCAGGAACCATCTGGCATACGGGTAATCCCACTCCTTCACCCGGTCCCAGGGTTGGAACCACTCAAGCTCATCGGCGATCCCACTCCAGAATCGGTCGGGGTCTGCAAGGAACGCCTGGTAGGTCTTGTTGTAGCTACCTATCCAGGACTGTTCCCTGCACCTGACCTCAGGAGTGTAGTACTTCGCCTCCTCGAGTTTGACGCTAAAATTTTCAGCCATCCGATTACCCCTATTCTACATTATTAATAATGTAGATAGTATATCAACGTTCTGGTCAAAAGGTGAGATCTGGCATGGAAACCATACCTCCGAAGAGCAGTCAGGGGTACGTGCACCTGGAGGAGGGCTGTAGAGAATATACGTCAAAACTTCGCTCTATCTGAACATTAGAGGTTTTTCGAGGTTGATCTGGGTCTGGTGGATGCGCCGGCACCACCTTGCTGGACTGGGGAGCCTCGCGCGGCACTTACGGGCGGCGGCGACAGGGTATATCAATGCTCCGGATCGTGCCGCAGGATCCATGTTGCAGCGGCGCACCGGGGTGCGCCACCGCCCACCGCCCGGATAGGGCAGCGGTCGCAGAGCGGCGACTTCCTGCAGGTGGTCTTCCCGAGTCGGACGATCTGGGCGTGGTAGTCGTTGAAGAGATCCACATCAGGGGGGAGATGGTCAGAGAAGAAGTGCTGCGCCTGATCGTAGGTAACCTTCTCTGGCAGGAGGCCGTATCGCGAGAATATCCGGCGGGTGTATGCGTCGACGACGAAGATCGGTTTTCCACAGGCATAGAGCAGGATGGTATCCACGGTCTCCTCTCCAAAACCCTTGATCGCGAGCAGGCGCCGGCGCAGTGCGCCCATCTCCGCGGCAGCCATCACCGCCGGGTCAGCCTGAAACTCAGCGACGTAGATTCGGGAAAACTCCCGGATCCGCTCAGCTTTCTGGTTGTAGAACCGGGAAGGAACGATGTATCGGGCAACATCTTCCGTATCTGCCGTAGCGAGCAGCCTCGGATCGAGCATCCCGGCAGCTTCCAGGTTCTTGACAGCCCGTGCCGCGTTCTTCCAGGAGACGCTCTGGGTGAGGATAGCGCCGATCATCGTCTCGAAGGGAGTCTTTGCAGGCCACCAGTGCTGGTGGCCAAACGCCGCGTGCAGGGCGTCGTAGATCGTGAACAGATCGCTGGTGAGGGATGTTGTTGCCATCAGGAACCATCCTCCCGCCACCACGGCCGCGCGGCGATCGGCATCTGCCAGTCGGTGCCGAAGGCACGATCGGTCACCCTGATCTCCGGCGCGGCCTGTCGACGCTTGAATTCAGCCCGTCTGACCATCCCGAGGACCCGGTGGACGATCTCCTCAGGGTATCCTGCAGCGATGATATCACCGGGAGACTCGAAACAGTCGATGTGGCGGTGGAGGATGGCATCGAGAACGTCGTACGGGGGGAGGACGTCCTGATCGATCTGGCCGGGACGGAGCTCAGCGGATGGCGGCTTTTTGAGCACCCGATCGGGGATGACCGGGCGCCCCCTGTTCAGCCACCGGCTGATCCTGTAGACCATCCCCTTCGAGACGTCGCCGATCACCGCAAGGCCACCTGCCATATCCCCATAAAGGGTCGAGTAGCCGACCGCGGACTCTGATCGATTCC
>JAAZOW010000222.1 GCA_012797575.1 Methanomicrobiales archaeon
CAATATCAAGAAGTTCGCCCTGCAAGATCAAAATCTTGTCGGGGTATCAGGCGTGGAACGCGCCGAAGGGCCTGTGGACTCGCTCCCGATGGGGAGGAGAATGAAGCAGGAAGCCCCGCCCGCAAGCGCGGGGTAGTTCACTATACACCATCACCCACGGGAGGACTGAGCAATGGTAACCATCACTGAACTGTTAGCCGACCCGGCGATCAAGGCGTATCTTCTGCATATGGTCGGGGAGGAAGGGATCGAGCTTCTCATGCGGTTTCCAGAGGGGGAGGAGCACAGCGACGAGGAGCTTGCTGAGATGACCGAGATCAGCTTAAATACCGTCCGCCACACGCTGTATACCCTCTACGAGAAGCGGCTCGCTGAGTACCGGCGATTGAAGAATAGCGAGACCGGGTGGCTCACCTATCTGTGGCATCTCCGTCTGGACCGCCTCCATGGTGTGATCGAGGGCGATATCAGGGATGCACTCGAGCACCTCGGTGCCCGGCTCGCCTACGAGGAGCGGAACGACTTCTATATCTGCAAGGACTGCGGCGTTATCTATACGTTTTCGGATGCGGCGGAGTGGAACTTCGAGTGCCCGAACTGTGAAGAGATGCTTGAACATTTCGATAACGAGCTCATCGCCACCGCCCTCCGGAGGAGGGTTGAGAAGATCCGGGAGAGCCTTGGGAGTGCATGAGGAGGACTGTATCGCTCTCCTTGTGCGTGCGGGGTGCTCTGAGGACGTCATCGCGCACTGCAGGGTTGTCCGCGACCTCGCGCTCACCTACACCTCTGATCCGATGATCATCGACCGCGATCTGGTTGAGGCCGGCGCCCTCCTCCACGATATCGGCCGGGGGGTGACGCACGATCTTCGCCATGCGGAGGTGGGCGCCGAGCTCTGTCGCTCGTTCGGCCTCGATGAAGCCATCGCTGCGATCGTCGAGCGGCATATCGGGGCCGGTCTGACGGCCGATGAGTGTTCGCTCCTCGGCCTGACGCCGCGTGACCGCATGCCCCGGACGCCTGAGGAAAAGATCGTCGCCCATGCCGATAATCTGGTGAAGGGAACGCGCATAATCACCATAGAAGAGCGGCTGGCCCGCTCGATCGCCCTCCCGAGAAGGCAGCGAGAGCGGATGTATCGGCTCGCGCTCGAGGTCGAGGCCTTCAGATGATCAGTTGCCGTACCTGGGGGAGGGCGCGCAGGTCTTCGTAGACCGATGCCGGGATCCTCTCTTCGTCGACGATCATCACCAGTTTTGGCTCTTCTGCGAGGTAGGGATCGGTGACGAATATCTGGCGGATGGAGAGGTCGTGATCGACGAGGACCTCGACCGCGGCGCCGACTATCCCCTTCTCCTGGGCATCTTTTGGAAGGAGCGTGATGACCGAGAGGCCGAGGACCTCTGCGACCCTCGAGAGGTCGGGGGCCGCACGCATACGGATGAAGATCTTTTGCAGCATGGGATCTCTGAGGATACGCCGTGCCGTGGCATCCACGACCCTGCGGTCGGTCTCGATCGCCCTGCCGATGTGCGTGGCCGGGATCTCGATGCCGTTGCAGACGATGCGTCCCTCTTCGTTGATGCCAAACCCGTTCTCCAGCAGGAAGCGCAGTACCCGGGCCTGGGATGGTGAATCAGCGAATTCGCGTGAGATGTCGGCCCACATGCGGATATGTTGGGGTCGGCCGCATAAATATACAGCGAAGAGGGGTACCCGGGTCGCCTGCCTGGGTGCAGGTGCTCGAGTCACTTCCCCAGCATCTGGCCTTTGTGGCGTCGGGGCTCTTCCCATATCGGCAGCAGGCAACTCATTTATCTTTCGGGGCTCTCGGGGGCGTAGCGGGAAGACCCCGTCCGCGAGCACGGGGTAGTTCACGGGCCTTGGGCCTGAACGCTTGTGAAGTACAGGTAACCATGCGGGGCACCCTTCGCAGTGAGACGATCGGGCCTTTGAAATGATGAATGAGTAGACCAGGCCTCACGTCTCTTGCGGCTTTGCACGAGATCTTGTTGCGCCGAAGGATATCCTCTGATGACCTAGAAGTTACACAAACATTAAATTCCACGGAGCAAAGATCTGCTCTACCATGCTCACCGTTCGTTCTGTGTCCATCAGAAGCTATCGGGCAATAGAGAGACTTGAATTCTCACCCCGTTCAATTAACGTCTTTGTTGGGCCGAATAACTGCGGGAAGTCTTCGATACTTGAGGCAATTGCACTAAACCTCTCACTCAACAATAACTTTAACGATTATATCAGGAAAAACATCTGGCGCTATTTACTATTCAGCAAGAAATACGACCCGCAATATATTTTATTCAACGAGGCAGAGAAGGGCTTCATCGAGTGTGACGACCATAAAATCACGATCGAGACCGTTGAAGGTGGCTTCCCCGAGGGAGAGATCGGACAAAAAGTTCTAAGTTTCTTTCAAGGAAAAATCGACGAATACCTTCAGAGGGGCCCGGTGATGAGAGAGTTTCAGAACGCATATTTTTCGGACTATCGAAACGGGATGAAGACCGCCGGCAAACAGACTACATTACTTGGCATGTTCGTCCCGTTTGAGGACAGTCCTGAAGATCTGCAGGATCATGAGATGTACGAGACTGCCCATGAATTCTTTAGAGACTACATCGATCAACTGAAGTCTAAAATACTGCTCGACATAGAGGATAGGGAAAAAGTCATCTTCTGTGGGTATGCTGGCGGTAAGCTTGAGAATATAACTATCAGCATGAGTATTCCCGTGATGTATCGGTCGGCCATGGATAACATCATGAGGAACTTCTATATCCAGATGCCTGGAATAGAGATTGTTCGGGGAGGGGTAAGACTCATCCCGGTCTTCCAATCTCCAGAAGCTAAGAAATACCAGACGATGATAAACTTCGAGCATTCCAACCTCCCCCTTGAGATTAATCAACTGCATGACCTCGTAATCAGTAACAATAAGATAACTCAATCTTTAGGAAGACTGAAGGAGAAAATAGCGTATTTTGAAGATATACGAAAGACAGACAGGGGGCTACAGATATTCCTGAAAGGTCAGAGCACACCTCTACCCATCTCTTCGATGGGGGATGGTTTTAGTTCATTACTGAAACTGACTTTCATGAACAGTCTTGCCGGTGGAGGTACAGTAATCCTCGAAGAACCTGAAGTTTCGCTTCATCCTGGGTTTATATACATATTATGTGAAGCAATACTTGATAGCTCAAAGGAATCCCAGTTTTTTATATCATCGCATAGCATGGACTTTGTTCGAGCATTGCTGAAGGTCGCACAGTGGGCAGGACGAACCGAAGATGTACAGATTATCCGGATGCACCCGATGTTAGAGGTTCAGAGTCTCGACATAGAAGTGCTGAGTGGTGATGAGGCGTTAAGTGCGATCGAAGAGATCGGCCGTGATCTGAGGGGAATATGAATATGAAGTGTCTGGTGTGTGAGGGCAAGCATGACCGATATTTCTTCAAGAATACCTTGAAAAATACACAAAAGTGCAAGGTTATCCCGTAAACAACAAGATGTCAGACCTTTTCGATATATTCCGTTCAGATTACCATCCTTTCCACAGGGGATACAAATGTGTAATCTATGGTGAAGGAGGAAAGAGTAAATTATTTGAGCGAGTCGTAATTCCCTGCGTACAGGAAGTGTTTGGAAGGGGAGGATTTCAGCATCATTTCTTTGTTATTGTAGATGCGGATGGTGCAGACCCGGATCACTTATGCAACACATATTACAAGGCGATTACAGAGAACATCTGTTCTCGGAAGATCACAAGATACTCATGTCGACCCCAAAATGACGGCTCTTGTCACGTTTTTTTCTCTCCTCGCGATGAACGATACCAGTGTATGGTAAAAACAACCCACATTCCGACGAGTCTTGAGAGTGAACTCGTTTTAACAGGGTTGGACAAATTCCAAGGTCATATAACCAGAAAGACAAAGGAAAGGATGCTCAGTGTGCCAATACATGATGCACTGAGATCTCTATCAGCACACGTAGAGATGACTGTGGAGGAGATCATAAAACAGAGTGTCAATGA
Organism: Methanomicrobiales archaeon; assembly: GCA_012797575.1. Taxonomy (GTDB): domain Archaea; phylum Halobacteriota; class Methanomicrobia; order Methanomicrobiales; family Methanoculleaceae; genus Methanoculleus. Next base: position 4,064 of record JAAZOW010000222.1, read on the forward strand.
CGAGTGGTTCATAGACAAGCCCTGGTTTATCGAGATCAACCAGGGATTGGGTTCATTCCTTGGCATTGAGATGCATAGTCATTAGCCCCTTGCCATCACACAAATCCATAGACTACCGGTAGAAACCCTATTTCGGTGTTCACTCTATCCCGGCGGGATTGGTGCCGGGCCCGGCCTGCCCTCGCAAAGCCCATCCCCATACTGTGGACCGCTGACAGATATCGCCATGGGGGTGGGGCTCGATGGAAAGGCGGGCGCAAGCACCCGGATGGGATCTCAGAATGGCTACTGCATCATGTCACCGTATCTTCAAAGGCTTTTGACGCACGAGATGGAACGCCAACAATCACACGGAATTGCGGTAGTAGCCTGGTTTTGCGAGATCTCCCCCTCCTCTGTCTACTTTCAGGAACACACCCCTGAAGATCTCTCGAATGTACGATTGGCTATTGAGCACTACCCCCGAGTCACTCCCACGTTTGTACGCAAAGAGAGGGGAGTCGCATGCCACGAAATCGTACCTCGAAAAACAGCCGTCTTAATTTTTGGCCCCTGCCCGCAAGTACGTAACCTTATATAGAGATAGGCACGAAAAACTCTCTGACGATGACGAAGGAAAAAACTTTGGGGCCTGACCCACCCGAACACGGCCAGGAGGATACTGCAGCAGGCTTTTTTGCCTTCAACCCCCAAACGCTCAATATCACCCGCGCCACCGCCACTTTCTCCAGAATACTCGGCCACACGCCGGAAAACCTCATCCCTTCCCCCCTCTCCAGAATATGGCCGGATGGAGCGGAGCGGGAGGAATTCATCCGCCTGATCAGCAGGCAGGAGGCAGCCAGGAACTACCCAGTCGATCTGGTCTGCCATGATGGCACGATCCTCCCCGTGACAATCACCGCAGCCTCCCTCTCGGAGATGGAGGTCGTCTGCATCGTCTCTCCCCGCCACCCCGGTCTGCAGGAAGAAGATCTGCAGATCCTCAACTCCCTTATGGATACTGTTCTCATCCTCGACTGGGATGGCACTGCTCTCTTCGCCAATGCCGCGGCCGCTACGCTCGTCGGCATCCCATCGTCCGACGTGCTCATAGGTCAGAGCCCGCTTCAGTTCGCCCACCCTGACTACGCGGAGTCCATCATCTCCGACCTCATGAACGTGCGCTCCGGGCGCGAAGGCTACCCCGGCTACTATATGATGCGGGATCTGCATGGGAACGATAAGCTGATCGAGGGGGTCGGCACGAAGATCATCTTCAAAGGACAGGAGGCAAACCTCGTCGCACTCCGTGAGATCACAGGGAGGAAAGGCGCAGAGGATGAACTCATCCGGACCAACCAACACTTCCGCGATCTCTACCGTCTCGTCCGGATGATGTGCGACAACGTCCCCGATCTCATATGGGCAAAGAATATGGAGAACCAGTATCTCTTCACGAATAAGGCCACCTGCGAAAAACTCCTGAATGCCGCCGACACCAGCGAACCGCTGGGCAAGACAGGTGCATATTTTGCCGAGCGCGAGCGGCA
>JAAZOW010000193.1 GCA_012797575.1 Methanomicrobiales archaeon
CCTTGCGTAGGGGAGCTCATAGACCCGGTCGAGCTCCGTGGTCGTGAGGGGCATCGCTGGCGGGTTCTGGATGATCACGGTCTTCGGATGCGGTTGCGCCACCCGGCGTCCCCGCAGGGGATCCTGTTCGTGGTAATGCGCTGCAAACGCCCGTGCGTAGGTAACGCGATCGGATTGCACCTCCTTGTAGCCGGGGAGGATCACGCAGTCGGCACGGTCCATATCCCGCCAGATCCGCGGACGGAGTTTATAGGCGGTGCCGGGGACGTCCGTGATCGAGTCGACCGCCTCTCCCATGGTGAGGCGACGTGCGATCGTGACCACCTGGCGCTCACCCATGCCAAAGACGAGGAGGTCGGCGGGCGCGTCGGCGAGGATGGACTGCCTGACTGAGTCCGACCAGTAGTCGTAGTGGGCGAAACGTCGGAGGCTCGCCTCGATCCCCCCGATGACGATCGGTGCATCGGGAAAGAGGGCATGGACCCGGTCGGTGTAGACGAGGGTCGCCCGGTCAGGGCGGAGGAGCCGGCCGCCGGGTGAGTAGACATCCAAGCTCCGGCGTTTGAGGTTCGGCGTGAAGGCGTTCACCATCGAGTCGACATTCCCTGCTGAGATCGAGAAGAAGAGGCGTGGCGACCCGAGACGCTGGAGGTCGGTATCGATCTTCCAGTCGGGCTGAGCGATGATACCGACCGAGAACCCAGCATCCCAGAGCACCCGCCCGAGCAGTGCGGTCCCGAAGGAGGGATGGTCGACGTAGGCATCGCCGGTGACCAGGATGATATCGAGCTGGTCGATCCCGAGCCGGTCAGTCTCCTCCCGTGCCATGGGGAGGAAGTCGGGCTGGCCGTTCATGGCAGCACCCGGTCAAAGACCGGAAGGTCAACCCCCGTCCTTTCATCCGGAAGGCGTTTTGCTGATATCCTGACAAATTCGATGATGATGGCATTGATAGCGACATAGACCTCCGACTTCTCCTGGATGCGGCCTGTGATCGTCCGGATCCCTCGCCCTGTTGCCGTATGGACGTGGATGGATGGCCCTCCTTCTCCCGGGTATATGGTGGCAAGCCCGAAGAGTTCCCATCCACCGAAGATCTCCTCGTGCCGTGGGGCTGGCGGGATGACCGGTTCCCTCGGCCCGGTCGCAACCCGTGCGGATCGCACGGCGCCAAGGAAATGGATGATGCCGCTCTGGATGTTCATCGCCACAACAAAACGCTGGATCTCGCTGGTAAAGCTCTCGCGGTCATCGATCCTGACCGTAAAGACCCTGCCGACCTGTCCTTCAGAGTATTGCACGGATTTCCTCTCCTGATAGATGGTGCACCCGGACGTTAATGGTGCCACGGGGCATCTGGTGTGCACTCATGCATCCACGGTATATGGTGATGTCGGGCGACAGGGTTGATATAGACCGGGCCTGCAAACAGGTACATCCCTCCGGGTGGGGGTAGCGGCGGTGAGTGGTTCTGGTGGCCTGGATCAGGGAGCTTGAGTATATCCGGGGGTTTGCCGCCCTCGCCGTAATTGCGGTCCACATCTCCATGAACTTCACCCTGATCCCGGTGGTAGGTCTGTCCGGTCTCCTGAATGCCTTCATCTATATCATCGCCCATTTCGCCGTGCCGGTCTTCATCTTCATGTCGGGCTGGGTGCTCGCCCTCCGGTATTCGGGCGCGTACCTGCTCCGGACCTACTACCGGCGCCGGGCCCGGACGATCCTTCCCCCATACCTCTTCTTCACTGCCCTCTACCTCCTCATACCGGTGGAGGGCGCGATACGCATAGCCAGCCTTCCCGGCCCGGGTGCGGCGGTGGAGGCCCTCCTCATGGGGACCGCCGCCTACCATCTCTGGTTCTTTGTGGTGATCATCCAGCTCTACCTCCTCTATCCACTGATCATACGGGGCTACGACGTCTTCGACCGGGCCGGTGCGGCGCTCTTCCTCCTCTTTGCCCTCCTCTTCTGCCAGGTTCTCTGGAACGTGGGCGCCCATGCCCTCGGGATGTTTGCAGGCGCTGACTGGTATGCGGTCCTGGCCCGGGCATTTCCGTCGCACCTCTTCTACTTCGTGCTCGGGATCCACGTCTCCCGGCACACCGGGTGGTTCAGGTCGGCGGTGGAGTCGCTTCACCCGGTAGGGGTGGCCGTCGCGGCCGCTGCGGGGGCTCTGCTTGTCGGGGGCGTCTGGGTCGTGCCCATGCTCCTCCACGGCAGTCTCTCCGGCGCAACGCTCGCCATCTTCTGCGTTTACCGGATATTTGAACCGCTCTACTACGTCCCCGTCATCGTCCTGCTCATCATGGCTGCCATGCGGCTCGAGGAGGCCGGAGGTCTCGTTGCAAGCTCTTCCCGGTCGTTCGGGGAGCACTCGTTCGGGATCTACCTGGTCCATCCCCTCGTCATCGCCGCCCTCACGGCAATCTGGGCATCCCTCACCGGACTTTCGTGGACTGACTGGCCGACCTACCCGGCGGAGGGGAGATGCGCTCCGGAGGCAGGCGAGATGAAAAAAAGTGTCGTGGGTGCAGGATAAGGTGAGGTGCTCTCTCACTGCAGGCCGACCATACCTGTGTCGATCTTTCTGGGATCTCCGGTATCGATCGACTC
>JAAZOW010000206.1 GCA_012797575.1 Methanomicrobiales archaeon
AAGCGGATTTCAGCGGACAGCGCTTGTAGGGTTCTCAGGTGCTCTCCCTGACGGTTGCCTGATCGAGACGATATGCCTTGAGGAGGAGGCGGCACAGCGTGTGGAGGACGAGATCTTCTCCCTCGACCGCCTGGGGATCCCGCTCGTCGAGATCACCACCGCCCCCTGCATGCATACACCCGAGGCCGTCCAGGAGGTCGCCGGGTATATCGGGATGGTGCTCCGCTCCACTGGGAGGGTGAAGCGGGGGCTCGGAACGATCCGGCAGGATATCAACGTCTCCATCGCAGACGGCGCGCGGGTCGAGATCAAGGGCGTTCAGGATCTCGACCTCATCGCTGAGGTGGTGAGGCGGGAGGTGCAGCGACAGGTCGCCCTCCTTGCCATACGCGACGAACTCCGGGAACGCGGTGCCCGGGTCGATCCCAACGTCGTCGATGTCACTGCTGTCTTCTCGGGGACGAGTTCGTCCATCCTGAGGAAGGCCAAGTCCATCCTTGCCATCCGGCTCTGCGGGTTTGCAGGACTCGTCGGTCGGGAGATCCAGCCCGGTCGACGTCTTGGAAGCGAGATGGCCGATTATGCTAAAAAATGCGGCGTCGGCGGGATCTTCCACACCGACGAGCTCCCTGCGTACGGAGTCAGCGCCGAGGAGGTTGCGCGCCTGCGGGAGGCTGTCGGTGCCACCGAGGAGGACTGCGTTGCGATCGTTGCGGCGGGGAGGGAGCGAGCCGGGTGTGCGGCGGAACAGGCGATGATCAGAGCGGAGATGGCCCTCTCTGGCGTGCCCGAGGAGACCCGGAGGATGCTTGATGAGGGGAGCTCCGCCTACATGCGCCCGCTCCCCGGGGCTGCCCGGATGTACCCCGAGACCGATCTCTTCCCGGTCACGGTCGATGAGGTCCTCTGGGAGAGCATCGAGATACCTGAACTCCTCACCGATCGGGCGGAACGGTTTGTCAGGGATCTCGGGCTTGATGGGGATCTGGCACGGCAGATGGCCTTTTCAGAGCGGTTACCGACGTTTGAAGCAGCGATCGCCGCCAATGTCCGCCCCACCATCGCGGCACGGACGCTCCTTGGAACCTGCCGGGAGCTCGCCCGCGACGGTGTTGAGATCGACCGGGTGAGTGAGGACGAGATCCTCGCCCTCCTCTCTGCCGTTGAGACCGGCCGGGCCGCAAAAGAGGCTATACCCGATCTCCTCACTGAACTTGCGCGGACGGCAGGTGCGGGTTTTGGGACGCCGCAGGCGCGGGTGGATGCGGTTATCGCAGAGATGGCCCCAGCCGCTTCACAGGCGGATGTGGAGTCGATCGTGCGCCGGGTGGTCACCGAGCGGGAGGCGTTTGCCCGGGAGCGGGGCATGGGGGCGCTTGGCCCCCTCATGGGCGTCGTCATGCAGGAGCTTCGGGGGAGCGTTGATGGCAAGGTCGTCAGCGAAGCGCTCAGGCGTGAGCTTGAGCGGCTGCTCTCCTGATTCCCGTGACCCTGCCTCCGGGTTACTTTTATCATCGGCCCTGTACATAATTATAAAGGAGTTCTATCCATGGGAAAGACAGGAAGCACACAGTGGGCCCAGGTTAAGGGTGCGAAGGGACAGATCCGGCTCGTCCCTGCAAGGAAAGGAGAAGTGAAAAAACCCGGCCCAAATCAGCGGTTCAAACCGGCAGCTGATGTTAACCGGCTGATGAAGCGGGAAGGGCAGGATTTCCGCGGCCGTGGTCGCGGCGGCCGAAGCCGGGGCAGAAGGGGCGGCGCTCCCACGATGGATGTGCGGGTGCGCCGCAGGATACCACGTTCAAAGGTATCAGCCCTGGGAACGAAGCAGAGATCGAGATAGGCCTTCCTGCTCTCTTCTTCAATACCTTTTATATCATCGAGTTCCAGTATGTGGTATGGATCTTAAGTCTGCTATCAGAACCTATCAGTTTGCCGAACGGGCTAAATCTGAACTGATCATCGGGTCGCAGCTGATTATGGCGCTGATCGAATTCCCGATCCAGGAAAAGCCCGGTGGAAAGCGGATGCTTCTGTTGCTGCTCCATTCGATCCGATCGGAGCTTGAATTCGCGCATGGTGATACGGGAGGGAGAGATTTCCGGAACGCCGTCAATCACCTCAATGAAGCGATCAGTCTGACTGAAAGTATGGATCTGGGTGCTGCATCTGAGCGGGTCAGCAAGGCCGTTAGCGCCGCCACGACAGCAGCCCAGGCAGCATGGGATACTCTCAAAGAGCATGGACTCCTCTGACTTCTATCGCTTCCTCAAAGCGCGGTCGTCGGTTCGCAGCTACTCAGGGGAGCCCCTTGATCCTGAGGATATCGATTACATCCTGGCCTGCGCAAGCACGGCGCCGAGCGCTGGTAACCGCGAGGCCTGGGACGTCGTCATAGTCACCGATGAGGATATCAGGATAGATCTTGCGCTTGCGGCTCTTGAACAGGAGCATATCCGGGAGGCGCCGGCGATCTTTGTGGTCTGCGCAAATTACGTCAGATCTATGTCACAATACGGAGAACGAGGGATCCTCTACGCGCTCCAGGACGCTGCCATAGCCTGCACCTACATGATGCTTGCCGCACATACCCGGAGCCTCCACTCATGCTGGACGGGAGCATTCGATGAGAGCTCTGTGCGTGAGATCCTTTACCTCCCAGAGCATATACGTCCGGTTGCTCTCCTCGCGATCGGCAGAGGGGTGCCGCCACTCCAACCTGTAGGGAGGATGCTGGTTGCGGAGCACACACATCGCGAAGTCTGGTAGTGGAGCGTTGCCGCCACATTCTCCATGGCGCCCCCGGATTGGTACTACTTCACGGTACCGCGATCGGAGGCCTGTTTGTGCGGAACGGGGGGATTCCCGTTAGCGCTAATGCCGGGATCCTGAATTTCATCTTCCCGATATCTCTGGCGAGAGTTGGGGTAATCGCTGCCTGTAGGGAGACGGATCCTCTCTCTCGTGGTGATACCCACCAGGGATGAGGAGCCGAATCTCTGGGTGTATCCTGGAGGTATGATCTTCTAAGAGGACCGTCGCGGCGACTGCTATCCGGAGCGGGGCAGGGGCTGCCACTGGATTGGTGAGACAAGAGATTGGCTGAAATGGTACAGCAGGATATGAGATCATGTCGGATTATCTGGTTACGCTTGAATCTGCGTGGGTTATTAAAGACGTCAAGTCTATGGATGATGCTGTGAGCATCGCGATCAGTGAGGCGGGGAAGCGGCTCGATCCCTCGGCGAAGTTTGTGGAGATCGAGGCAGGGGTGAGCATCTGCCCCTACTGCGAGGGGGAGCTGAGTAGTGCGATAGTTGTCGCCAATACCGCCCTTGTCGGGCTCGTGCTCCAGATCAAGGTCTTCCGAGCTGAGTCAGAGGAGCACGCGACTCGGATAGCAAAGTCGGTCATCGGGAAGGCGCTCCGCGATATCCCGCTGAAGATCCTGGATGTGCAGGAGCTATGATATCTGTCGTTGGTCATATCGCCGTCGATCATCTCTTCCGTGTTCCGGATCTCCCCGGGAGGCACAACTCGACTTACATCACGGATCATAGGGTCTACTTCGGCGGTGGGGCGGCGAACATAGCGGTGGGTATAGCGACTCTCGGCGGAAGGTGCCGGTTAATCTCGGCGGTTGGCGATGATTTCCCCGGGAGTGATTATGACCGCTGGCTCCAGAACCTCGGGGTCGAGCAGGACCTCTTCGTGGTCGAGGGCGCCCGCACCGCGACCGCGTACGTCTTCACGGACGATTCCGGTGACCAGGAGACCTTCTTTGAGTGGGGAGCCTCCACCGTCTTCGCTCAAAGAGAGGCCCCCCCCCTCGATTTTGTCCATATGGCGACGGCTGACCCGGCCTTCAACGTGCAGGTGGCTGAGAAGAGCAGGTTCGCCTCCTTTGACCCGGGCCAGGATCTCCTCCGTTACTCACCGGATGAGCTCGAGACCATCCTCGCCAACATCGATATCCTCCTCTCGAATCACCACGAAATGGACCGGATGTGTGATATGCTCGGGTTGGAGCGTCAGGCGCTCGTCGCATCGGTTCCGATGGTGGTCACGACCCTCGGTGCGGAGGGGAGCATGCTCTGTATGGACGGTGAGGAGTACCATGTGCCGGCGGTCCGGGTGGAGGCGGTCAACCCTACAGGGGCCGGTGATGGCTACCGGGCTGGATTCCTGACAGCGTTTCGGAAGGGTTACTCTCCGCTCGACTGTTGTCGCGTTGGGGCGGTAGTCTCATCCTTCGTCGTCGAGCAGGTGGGCCCCCAGACAAACCTTCCCGATTGGGACCGGATGCTTGGGCGCTACCGGAAGGTCTTTGGCGAACCCGGAGATATAACGGCTTGAGTCATGGGGTGCAGAGTGCTGATCGCCGGTGAGGATGTGCCAGCACCCGGAGGCGCCTGATGATATCCAGCCCTGATGTACGTATCGAGCGCCTCGCCCGGTATATCTTCGTTGCTCCGTCCTGGCCGCGGTCGCTCGGTATCATCATCGTGCTCGGCCTTCTCATCGACGGAGCCGCATACCGGGCAGGAAATGGCTCTTTCCTGGTCGGCACCCTCGGGTTCACGGTCCCGGCACTGGTCACCTTCCTGCTGACGAGACCGATGGTGAGGGTATCCGGTCGGGACATAACCCACAACCGGTCTGCCCTTCTGGCCCTGGCCTGTACGGTTCTCTCTGTGATCGTAAGCCTTGCCCCAACCCTGATCCTTGGCAGACTGTTCTTTCCCGCACTCTATGCGAGTTCACTCGGCCTGATCTTTGGCATTCGGATATTGGTGCTGGTAGCCGTGGCTGATTTCCGGATCGCCAGGATGATCGTCCCTGCATTTACCCAGAGCGGGGTCGGGATTGCGATCGGGACCTGGATCTTTGACGCCGGGTTTGTCTCTTACGCCCTCCTCCTCCAGGTGGTCTTCGGCCTGGTCTTTATCTTCCTGATCTGGCTCATCGAGCGGCCCTTGAAGAAGGCGTTTCAGATTAGCGGACTCAACTTCCTCAATACATTCATAGCGCATCTGACCGATGGCTCAAAGAGAATGGAGGATTTCTTCCGCGAGATCGGTGAGGAGGTCTACGTCCAGCAGACTTCGCTCTTCTTCTCCCGCGATGCGGGGAGGGATGTTATCTTCACGGTCCCAAACGTCCATCCGGGTCCGATAGGGGATGTCGGTGGCGGCAACCTCCCCCGGGTTCTCCATGATTCGTTCGAGGCGGAGACGCTGGTTGCTCATGGAACTACCACCCATGACTTCAATCTGGTCTCTGAGAGCGAGATCAGCAAGATCGTCAGTGCTATCGAGGTGTCCCAGGAAGGGATCCACTACTCGACGGTCGCGAGCAGGCCGGTCCAGATCTCCTCTGGTTCTGTGAAGATCCTCTGCCAGCGGCTCGGGGATGCTCTTCTGATGGTGAGCACCCGGGCCCCGGAGCGGACTGAGGATATCGATTACGCGATCGGGATGGCGATCATGGCTGAGGGGCGCGGCGCCTCCTTGCATGTCGCCTTCGTGGATGCCCACAACTGTATGGACGGTGTGAGCTCCGCGATCCTCCCGGCGACACGGATCGCCGACGAGTACATGAGGGCTGCGCACAAGGGATTTTTGATTGCGCAGGATCTGCCGCTCGAGCCGCTTGCGGTTGGGGTCTCGCATATCCCGGTCCCGTTCACCCGGGAGCAGGGGTTTGGGTCGCTCGGGATACAGGCACTGGTGACCGAGGTCGGAGGTGAGCGGACGGCATACATCCTGATCGACGGAAACAATGTGTCTCCGGGCGTCAGAGAGACCCTACTTGCTTCGGTATCGAAATACGTGGATGAGGGGGAGATCATGACCACCGATACGCATACGGTGAACACCGTCAGTGGGAAGAATCCCGTGGGGTATGTCGTGCCGGCGGAGGCGATCATCCCGTTCGTGGAACAGGCAGTCCGGGAGGCGGTTGAAGATATTGCTCCGGCGCAGGTCGGGGCGACAACGGTCTCGTGCGAGGGGATCACCGTCTTTGGGTCTCAGCGAATATCGCAGCTTGCGAGCACTGCAAATGCGATGCTGGCATCCATCGCCCCGTTTAGTTTCGTGATCCTGATGCTCGCGTTTCTGCTCTCACTCCTTGCGTACATCATACTACAGTAGCAGGCCGCCCTGGCGTATACCTGGCATTCTTCTGTCAGGGCATCCAATACTGGTCATATGGCCTATCGATTTTCTGATCGGATGGCGCAGGTCCCGGAGTCGTTCCTCGATGAGCTCTTCCGGGTCTCGGCGGTCCCGGGGGTGATCTCGTTTGCGGGCGGGTTACCGGGCTCGGTCCACATCGATCTTGAGGGGATCCGCGATGCGGCCCGGGCGGTCTTTGCCGGGGAGGGGCGGATGGCGCTTCAGTACTCGACGACTGATGGTTACCTTCCACTTCGGGAGTTCATCGCCGATCGTTACCGGCGGAGGCTCGGTCTCCCGGCGATGCCTGATGAGATCCAGATCGTGAACGGGTCGCAGCAGTGCCTTGATCTGGTCGCGAAGATCTTCCTTGACCCCGGGGATGCTGTCGGGATGGAGCGGCCGGGGTATCTCGGCGCGATCGAGGCCTTCTCCCTCTACGAACCGGTCTTTCATGCAGTTCCGCTCGCGGGGGACGGCCCCGATCTGGATGTGCTTGCGCGCGTGGTGCGGGAGCATGCCCCGAAGTTCTTCTACGGCATACCGAACTCCCAGAATCCCTCTGGCCAGACCTACTCGGAGGAGAAGCGCCGGGGTGTCGCAGAGATCTTTGAAGGGACCGAGACGATCTTCTACGAAGATGACGCTTTTGGAGATCTCTTCTTCGACGGGAAGCCCCGCCTGCCGGTGAAGCGCTACCTCTCCGGTCAGGGGATCATGTCGGGATCGTTCTCGAAGATCGTCGCCCCGGGCATGCGAATCGGCTGGATATACGCGCCTGAACCGATCCTCCGGGAGTTCAACGTTGCAAAGCAGGCCGCTGATCTCCACTCGAACTTCCTCTGCCAGGTGATCCTGCACCGCTACCTCTCGACCCATGATCTGGATGCCCACGTCACCCGGGTCTCGGCGATCTACGGCCGGCAGTGCCGCCTGATGTGCGACCTCCTCGATGACTTGATGCCGCCGGGGGCGGGCCACACCACCCCGGAAGGTGGTATGTTCCTCACGGCGACGTTGCCTGGCGGGGTCTCGTCGATGGATGTCTTCCGTGAGGGTGTCCGGGAGGGCGTCGCGGTCCTTCCCGGGGTGCCGTTCTACGTGGACGGTGGTGGGGAGGATGTGATCCGCCTGAACTTCTCGGCGGTGGGTGAGGAGGAGATCGAGGAGGGTGTGCGCCGGCTGGCCCGGGTGGTGAGGCGGCTGGTGTGAGGGGTTTTCCGATACATGTCGGGAGTTGACCTCTATCGCGCATCTGGCGCTGGGGGAGTGCATCCAGGGTCTATCGAGTGGCTCATCGTCCCGGAGCGATCGATCCCTCCGCCCGGGGTGCGATTCCGTCGGGGGATTCCGGGTTCTCGTGCCACTCGCCCGCCCAGCCCACGGAGAGAGTCGGAGCGGCCGCGTGACTGCTACAGCGCCGGATCGGTTTTGCCCCAATTCTCCCTCTATGTGGGCATGGTCCCCCTCTCCTGGGACCAGTCAGGGGTGTTTTGGGTCGGGATTTCCCACTTCGTCCTGAGCACCCCGCAAGTTAATACCTGCAAGAGTCAATAGGTATAGGATGTTTTTGGGCGAGGGTAGCCAAGCCCGGCCAAAGGCGGTGGACTTAAGATCCACTCCCGAAGGGGTCCGTGGGTTCGAATCCCATCCCTCGCATCTTAACCTCGGGTTATAGACAAGCGAAAAAAATTTGGCATCTACTACGCGGGGTACGATCCTGTAGTGGGTGGTCCCTATCTTGAGGTACGGTCATACTGCAGGGGTGCCTCCCTGAAAATTGGGTAGCGCTCTATGATACAACGTGCGACATGAGGTTGCATTATGAGATTGCATAACAATGCTAGCCTCTCGCTCGGGCTATCCCTACCGCAACATGCATCTCTGGTAACGGGGTTGTGTGAAGCTTGCGGGACAACGTGGAGAACACCGGAAGTCTGTTCCGGTCAATCTGCCAGGAAAACGATGCCATGGAGAAGCAAACGCTGAACCAATCGTATGTGTCGTAAGTAGAGATAAGCGAAGTCAGACTGACACGCTTGCACCAAAAGGTATGGAATCAGGCTACACCGGTTGCGTTCACGGGGTAGCGAACGAACAAACGGTTCCCGGTCTAAAGATGGCTCCTAGAACGCTCATATTATCTATAATGCGGAACCTGGAAACCCGTATACATCCCTCAGAAGAGGTATGGAGGTCGCAAGGCCAACAAATGGTGTAAGCGGAATAGGATGTCCCAAAAAGCGAATGCCTGCCGGCAATGGGCAGGATAGGGGCATCTATCCCGACCTGAAAGGGCGCCCACGTGGGACAGGCATTCCAAAGCAAAGATGGGAGGTATACCTGTGAAAGTATGTTGTTCAGCGACGCCGAACGGCGAGAAGCATACTGACAAGGAACTCACCTGACAATGGAACGCCATTGGCCGGGGTACAGAGAGAACCAATGTCAACAGGCTACAGCCTGGATTGTAAAGGCAACATGCGAATAACAATGGATTGTTCGCCTATTGCCGCCCAAAACTTGGGTTGTGAAACGCTCGAGCGTACTGCGGTGAAAGCCGCACGGTGCGTTCCATGAAGAGGGGGTAGGAGTAATCCTATCCTCTTATTCGACGGGGAAGGTGGTAACACCTTCTCTATTCGACGAACACTAGCGATCTCACCACCATTCTCAACTCGATGTCTTAATCTGTGCGGAGTGCGTACGCGAATGTACAGGCACCATGCGACTCATATCGTGGAACGTAGATCTCTTTCGTTCAGGACCGAAGAGCGTAGAGAAGAAGGTCGAAGCGATCTGTCAGCAATCTCCTGATATCGTCGCCTTCCAGGAAGTGACGGCCCGGGATCTGCCGCTTTTCCGTGAAGAGCTGGGGTGTTATGGGCTGCTCCACTCTGTTGACAGCCTCGCGCTGGTCGAGATCGCCCGGGTCGCCTATATGGCTGAACGGCTCAACGACCTCAGAGCGCGAAATCCGAGTGACCCATTCCAGTTTGCGTACGACATATCCCGGCTCTCCGGGCAGTGTTCACCACTCGGGGAACCAAAGGATCTCGGATGTCTGATAGCGAGCAGGTACCCGCTCATCCCACTAAATCCACTCGACTTCGATGTCCCATGGAGGCAACAGGTGGTCTCCGCCATCATCGATGCGCCCCGGGGAGAGATCGAGATCCACAACGTTCATGTGCCCACGGCAATAGGCGGCCGGAGAAACGAGATCGTCAAGGCCGAGACGCTGGTGGGGATCTACCAGCGCCTGGCCGTCAGGTCGACAAGACCGAGAATCCTCTGCGGGGACTTCCACACCCCGGAGGCTGAACTTTCCGATGGGACGATCGTTCCCTTCTATCGTGACGTTCTCCCGGATAAGGCCCATAGCAATATCTCTGAGAGTGCGGAGTACCTTGGACGGCCGAGGAGGTGGTGGTACAACGCTGAGATGAACATCCTCTGCGGCCTTGAAGAGTACGATCTCCCCGACGTCTTCCGGAAGTTGCACGGCTACCGGGCCAGGGAGTACAGCTGGTGCCCCGACCGCGGGCCCGAAGATGTCCCGAAATGCAAGCGCTACGATCACATCTTTGCATCCATGCTCCTCAACCCGACAGCATGCTGGTATCTACACGATCTGCGGGGCCAGGGGCTGAGCGATCACTCTGCTGTTCTGATGGACTTTGATCCGTGACCCTCTCAACCGTTCCTCGTGGTTGAGGGGATCCGTCTGTGGATAACGATGGCGGGGCCTGGGGAGAAGGTTGCCTGGCATCCCACGCAAGTTCGCTGCTGGAGAACGATTTTTCCCCAACCTCGGGCTCAATACCACCCCTTATTAGTCCCGGAGAGACAAACCCTTCGGGTACCTGATTGAGAGATCGGGAGGCACTCTGATTGATGGAACGAGGGTACATTCACGTCTACACAGGCAACGGTAAGGGGAAGACGACCGCGGCGCTCGGGATGTCGCTCCGGTGTATCTGCGCCGGGAAACAGGTCTTCTTTGGCCAATTCATCAAAGATTGGAGTTACAGCGAACTAAAAGCAGGGGAGTTCCTCCCAGATTTTGAGATCGTTCAGTTCGGGCGTGGATGCTTCATCAGCCGTGACCCGACAGAGGAAGATCGCAGGGCCGCTTGCGAAGGACTTATCCGGTGCAGTCAGGCCCTGCAGTCAGGTGAGTATGACCTGGTGGTGCTCGACGAGGTCAACGTGGCGCTCTACTACGATCTCTTCGGTGTGGCCGATGTCATCGATATACTGGAGAGGAGGGATCCCCGCACCGAGGTGGTGCTCACCGGAAGGTATGCTCCTCAGGAGATCATCGATGTTGCAGACCTGGTCACCGAGATGAGGGAGATCAAGCATTACTTCAACGAAGGGGTGGAAGCCCGCGCGGGCATCGAGTGCTGATGGGAACTTGAACGAGGTGAAAGCATAGAATGAACGAGGATACATACACCAACCAGCTGCGCAAGACCGCCCTTGATATGGGTGCGGACCTCTTCGGGGTCACCAGCGTGCGCAGCTTCGAAGACCCGGAATATACGGGCAACAGTCCTTCAGACATAATGGAAGATGCACGCTCGGTGATCGTCCTCGGCGTGGCGGTGCCACGGGGCTCGATCGAGAGCCTGCCGAAGGGTAGGGCGGAGTATACCAATACCCTGATGGCCGGTACAGCGACGATCCGGGTGATCGCATTCCGATTAGCGCGGTTGATCGAGAAGGAGGGCTACAAAGCCACGATCGTCCCCACGGAGGGCAGCGAGTTCGGATACTGGTATGCGGACCGTGAGACACTCATGGCGAGCATGTCCATCAAGTACGCGGCATACCGGGCGGGCCTCGGGAACTACGGGATCAACCATCTCCTGATCACAGACGAGTTCGGACCCCGGGTCCGCATGACCGC
>JAAZOW010000007.1 GCA_012797575.1 Methanomicrobiales archaeon
CTTGCCCGTGAGCGAGTGGGGAACGCCACCCCCGAGGACCGGATCAGGCAGCGGTGCTCGATAGCGGTCGGCGACTTTGCGATGGCGGACCTGATGCGCTTCGCCGGTGACCCGGTTGCGGCCGGGCTTGCTGCGCTCGCGCAAAAGGCGCCGATCATCACCGATATCAGGATGGTGCAGGCCGGCATCCTGAAACGCGGGCATGGGAGCGAGATCCTCTGCGCCCTCGACTACGGGGAGGATATCGCCCGGGAGCGCGGGATAACCCGGACATCTGCAGGGTTTATCGCTCTGCGGGATCGGGTCGAGGACTCGATCGTGGTCATCGGGAACGCCCCTTCGGCGCTTCTCGCTGTCTGCGGCATGATCGGGGAAGGGATCCGCCCGGCGCTGGTCATCGGGACCCCGGTCGGGTTTGTGAATGCGGCTGAGTCGAAGGAGGCGCTCCGTGCTCTTGATGTGCCGTCGGTGTCAAACTTCGGCACCCGGGGTGGCACGCCAGTGGCGGTGGCGGCGATGAACGAGATCATCACGATTCTTGCCGAGCGTGCAGGCTATGAAGGACCCGGTTACTGATTTTACGTATCCAGCCGAGTGGGTGGCGGCGTGTCGGTCGCCTGCCCTCCTCCCCGACGTCAGGCGGGGTCTTGCCATCCTGACGGCATCGGGGAAGGTCCTCCGCCGGGGATTTACGACCGGGACGACGGCGGCAGCGGCCTGTAAGGCAGCGATTCTCTCGCTTGTAGAAGATGGGGGGGTCGTGGGGGTGGGGATCACCCTTCCCTGCGGGATCGCTGTCAGGGTTCCGGTGGATGCGTACCGGGGGACCGCGTCGTGCTGGAAGGATGCCGGAGATTATCCGGCGGATGTGACTGCGGATCTCGAGTTCGTTGCGACCGCCGCCCCCTCGATATCGGGGTCGGTGCAGTTTGTCCCGGGGGAGGGGATCGGGAGTTTTGCCCGGGATACCCCCCGCCACCGCCAGGGGATGCCGGCGATCAGCGAGCCGGCTCTCGACTGCATAGATCGGTCGATCGCGGAGGCCTGTGCGGAGGCCGATCTTCCGGGTGTGACGGTCATCCTGACGGTCCCCCGGGGTGCTGAGGTAGCGCAGAAGACGTTGAACCCGAAGGTCGGGGTGCATGGCGGGATATCGGTCCTCGGGACGACCGGGTTTGTGGAGCCCTGGGACGATCACCTGGTTGAGGGGGTTCTCGATCGGATCGCCCAGGCATCCGATGGGGTTGTGTTGACGACCGGACGGCTCGGGCTCCGCTACTCCCGGCTCTTCTTCCCGGAGAAAGAGGCGATCCTCGTGGGGGGCAATCTCGCCAGGGCGCTTGAGGTGGCGGATGGTGATGTTGTGATATGTGGGCTCCCCGGCCTGATCCTGAAGTTCATGAACCCGGATGTGCTCGATGGGACCGGGTACGCGACGGTCGAGGAACTCTCGGTGGCCCCGGGGTGGGATGAGGTGGCCCGGCGGGAGATCGAGGCGTTCCGGGAACGCTACCCGCACGTCCGGGTCGTTCTTGTCAGTCGCGATGGGAAGATCATAGGA
>JAAZOW010000173.1 GCA_012797575.1 Methanomicrobiales archaeon
CAGCGTCAGGAGAGGAGCGCTCATATAATGCCTGATAGTCTGTTTTGGCAGGGATATCATCTCGGATACGCTGATCAAGAGCGCCTGCTGGCTCTCATCCATCCCGAAGACTTCACCGCGGACGAGGAGCTTATTCACAGGCGTAGGCCCGATCGAGACCATATCCCCGACCTTGAAGAGCTTCACGCTCCCGATGATCTTGACCATCGCATGGCAGAGATCGGGGTGACAGAGGGTGGTAAAGCTGATCTCAGAGGCACGGATACCCTTCACCTTCTCGCCATCACGGAGGATCTGCACTTCGGTCTGGTGCTCGAGATCCACCAGGTTCAACTCCTTGTACGCACGTGCAGTCGGGCTATACCCACCTTTGGGACCCGGCACACCGTCCACAAGCCCGAGTGCTTTCAATGCCTGCATCTGGTTACGAACGGTTCCTGGATTGCGCTTCAGCACGCCCGCAATCTCCTCACCTTTTATAGAATGAGACACCTGATGGTACAGGGTTATCAGGGTTATCAGGATATCCTTCTGAATCGGGGAGAGATCCATAGTCATCAATTATACCACATTGTATCGAACAACCCGCACTCGTCGGCGGGTGGGACTTATCAGCTTCCGCATGGGGTACACTCACATCAGGGAACTGTGGTGTAACGATTCCGTCTCCACAGGCTCGAAGGGTTATTCCATCCCCAGATCTCGTATCGATACCTTCAGCTGTGTAAGGGAATTATATAACAATTGGTAGTATACATTATAGGCATTTCGCTTGTAAGCTGTGAACTGTCCAGCGCTCATCGGCGCAGGCCGCTTATGAGCGCTCTGGAAGTTCTCGACCCGATCTTTGTGTAGATCATCGAGCATAGGGATGGAGGATATGGGTCTACGATCTCGACCCCGGGGGCCGAGGGGCTCTGTTCCCACCCCCACAAGACAGATAGCCCGGCGAGGATGACGCTACTCTCACCCTCTCCGGCAGATCCGATGCGTATCAGGTTGTGCGTGCAGTGGAATTTGAAACTATCCCGACCGTTCCAACGGCAGATGAGGTACTTGACCGCAGCCTTCGAAGGGCAGCGGCCAAAAAAAAGCTCAAGATCAATATCGACCGGGCAAACGAAGAGTTCGTGAGGGCGGTTGCGAGCTCCATCCACGATAAGTTGAAGAGCGTGGTCACCTCGTTCCCGAGTTTCGAGCGCCTCCCCCCCTTTTACCAGGAGATGACTGATATACTCGTCTCACTCGACCGGCTGAAACGATCCCTCGGGGCGATCACCTGGGCAGCGGACCAGGTCAGGGTCATCGGCTCTGGCTACGCCCGGGGGATGCGGTCGGCGGACGATACGGGTCTACTCCGCCGCCAGGCCGTTGCCCGCATCGCCTCCGTCGTCCATCAGGTGGGGGATGACCTCCTCTTCCTGAACGACGCCAGAAACATCCTCCGAAAGCTCCCCCACGTGAACGAAGACGAGTTCACCGTGGTGGTGGCCGGGTACCCCAATGTCGGTAAATCATCGTTTATCAGGCTCGTCTCCACGGCAGAACCCGAAATTGCCGTCTACCCATTTACCACAAAAGGGATCATCGTCGGTCACCGCGATATCCGGAGGGGAGAGCGGATCCAGCTCATCGATACACCCGGCGTCCTCGAGCGTCCGGCGGATGAACGCAACCCCATCGAGCGGCAGGCGGTGAGCGCCATCATCAATATAGCCGACATCGTGCTCTTCATCCTCGATGCGAGCGAACACTGCGGTTACGCGCTCGACGACCAGATCAGACTTCAAGAGGAGATACAGAGACTCGTCGATCTCCCCGTGGTGACAGCCGTAAATAAGGTGGATATCCGGGGGATGGAGGGCTACCCCGCTATGTCCACCCTCACCGGGGAGGGGGTGGAGGAGGTGCTCGATCTGCTGCTCAGGTACAGAACGGACACCAGGCAAGTGCACCCGCAAGAACCGCCGCAATCAGAAACCCGGCGATAGCGCCACCGTTCAGGGAAGGAAGGCCTGCCTGGGGTCTACCCGTATTGACAAAGTGGAGAAGGACGCCAAGACCCGCAAGCGATCCCACCATCGCGCCGAGCGTCGGCGCGGAGAGGACCCACAGGACGGCCGGCGCATCCACAAAGACGTGCGATGAGGCCACGAGTATGGAGGGCATGATCAGATCGCCCATACCCATGACAAACGCACCGCGTTCCTCCCCCTCCCCGATATCAAGCCCCTCCCTCCGGAAAGAGTAGTCCATCCTTTTTGGGACGACGACCATGATCGGGGCCTTCGTCTCGAGGACCCCCTCAGCGAGCGTTATCATGTGCTTCGTCCGATACACCGATACGGCATCGTAGATGGCAAGCAGCACGAGCAGCACGAGGACCGGCAGTATGGCAAGAGATATTCCGAATATGGATGCGATGCCGGCCGATATCAACACGCCGAGTATATCGATGACGTACCACTCCGGGTATATGTAGAGGAGCGCGGTCGCCGCTCCTGCGGCGATGATCGCCCCGACGGCAGCAGCATCACTGGCGCCGATGGTGAGGAGGGAGAGCGCCCCGAATATGTAGAGGAGCGTCATGAAGATGGCAAAGCCAATGAAGACGGCGATGAAACGCCGTCCTCCCAGCCGGATCAGGATGAGCAGCACCAGAGTGAAGATGAGCAGGATCCCTATGAAGATCAGGGGATTTGCGACCGACTCGGGGTTCTCAAACGCCATAAACCCTGCCGCCTGCATGGGCATGACGAGTATGATAGCAATGATCTGGACGGAGAGGAGCATGAGGGGCATCCCAAGAAACGGCAGCCAGTCGCGTATTTGTGTCATGTAAACTCCATTCACTTTAGGTAGGTTAATTAATGCATCCTCATCATCATAAATTATGGAGATTCGCGAACTCATCGGCGACATTATCCTCACCATCGTGATGGTGGTATCCACCGTTGTGCTGGTGATGCGGTTCTGGCAGGACCTGATCATAGCGGTTGCTGCGACGTTCATGATGCTCTCTCTCGGGGGACTGCTCATCTCGCTTGGGTTGAAGGTTGTGCGGCTTGAACAGAGCGTTGTGCAGCGGGAGCGCACCATGCGCGTGAACATGGAAGAGATGACGAAGACGATGAGTGCCAAGTACGACAACACCATAAGCCACATCGAGGAGATCGTTGATGGACTCTCCCGACGGATGTACCGGTGATTCGCCCCCCGTAAACCTCAGGGTGCGGTGATCCCTGGACCTGACCGGGAGGGGGGATTTGCGCGTACAGGAGGTCGTTTCACCCTCATCGATACCCGCAGGAGCGCCTATCTATGGATCGACACCATCTCACCGGAATGGGGAAGAGGCGAATCTGCTACGCGGTGGGCAATCAGCGGCCACCTGCACATCGATCGCCGCGTGGCGGGCTGGATCGCTACAAGGACTTTTGCAGACGACACCTCCATAGGTTTTAACGTGTGGGGTTGACGAGTAGGTACCATGGGCGTTGCTATCCGAGATATCCTGGCAGACTGTAAAGAGACATTGACATGGGACGGCCTCCCCGGCACCGCCGCGGTGGATGCCCACAACGCACTCTATCAGTTCCTCTCGATCATCAGGCAGCCCGACGGCACCCCGCTGATGAACGGCGCGGGGCGGGTCACCTCGCACCTCTCCGGCATCCTCTTCCGAACGGTCAATCTCCTGGAGAGAGGCATCAGACCGATCTTCATCTTTGATGGGAAGCCACCGGAATTCAAGCAGGAGACGATCGATCAGCGGCGGGAGATCCGCACCCGTGCAGACGATGCCTGGAAGGCGGCATTGAAAGAAGGAGATATCGAGGAAGCGTATAAGCAGGCGAGCGCATCGACCCGGATCGATCGGCATATCCTCGAGTCGTCCCATGAGCTCCTCGATCTGCTCGGGATCCCCTGGGTGCAGGCACCGAGTGAGGGCGAGGCGCAGGCGGCTCACATGGTCCGGAGTGGGGATGCCACCTACGTGGTCTCACAGGACTATGACTCACTTCTCTTCGGCTCCCCGGTGCTCGTGCGCAACCTCACAGTCAGCGGCAGGAGGAGGATGCGGGGCCGGACGATCACGGTGAACCCTGAACGGATCGTCCTCTCGTGCCTCCTCGACCGCCTTGAGATCACGCGGGAACAGCTCATCGAGATCGGCATCCTGGTGGGGACCGACTTCAACCCCGGTATCCGGGGGATCGGCAGCAAGACGGCATTCAAGATCGTCCGTAACAGTACATTTGAATCCACAATCGCCGAGAAGCAGCCTGACTTCGATCCCGGCCCGATCCAGGAGTTCTTCCGGAACCCCCCGGTCACCGATGAGTACTCCCTTGCGTGGAGGGCGCCGGATGTCGAAGGGGTCGTGGAGATGCTCTGCAGCCGCTACGACTTCTCTGAGGACCGGGTCAGAAGCGCTCTCGCCAAGGCCTCGGTGAAGGCGACGCAGAAGACGCTTGACGCCTGGTTCTGATACACCGTGCGGCCAGTTCGAACCTTGATGTATCGCTCTTTTGCAAAAGATACCAGGAAGCAGGGGAGAGAGAGTCCCCCGTGCCTCAGGCCTGAGAGTCCCCGGCCATTCTCTCGCTCCCGGGGATATGGGATACGACCTGTTCTGCCCCATCCATATGGACCTCCACCTGTGGGAACGGTATCTTAATCCCGGCCTCACGGAACGCTGGAAGGATATCGCGGGTCAGATCCCATCCCACCCTCCAGTAGTTTGGCGTCTTTGTCCACGCACGCAGGGAGAGTTTCACCGCGGACTCGGCCAGCTCGCTGACGATGACCGTAGGCTTTGGCGACGGAAGTACCGCCTCATGGGCTGTCATCAGATCGATGGCGACCCTGATCGCCAGGTCGAGGTCGCTATCGTAGGCGACCCTGACCTTGACCTCGACGCGGCGGGTATCCATACGGCTGGAGTTGATGACCGGGCTGCCCCAGACAAGAGAGTTAGGTATGATGATATAGGTGTTATCGGCTTTCATGAGCTCGGTCGCCATGATACCGATCGCGGTCACCCTCCCGGAGATGCCCTTGACCTCAACCAGCTCGCCCTTGTCGATGGGGCGGATGGCCGCCAGCCAGACCCCTGCCGCGAGGTTGGTTATGGTATCCTGGAGGCCAAAACCGAGTATAAGCCCTATCACCGCCGAGAGACCGAGCACCACGGAGGAGATATCGATCCCGAGCGTCGAGAGGATGAGGAGGGCGAGGATCACGTAGAGCAGGACCGAGAGGAAACGGGCAAGAAATTCGGCGACCAGTTCGGGCAGGCGCGATGCCTGGGAGAGAGCCTTCCTGAAGGCAGAGACCAACACCTTCACAACGATCCATCCAATCAGGGTGACGATCGCGGCGAGGACGACTTTTTCAAGCGTGATCGCTGAGAGCGGAATGGTGGTCGAATTAAGGATATCCATGATGTCCATATACTAGAGGGTGGCATGGCAAAACAGATAACGTTACGCAGCTTGACGGGGAAATAGGCAGGAAACATCGCCATAGGCCGCTCTATCGGGCAGTGCCGGGGCGCACTTGGCGGGCTGGATCATCGCCATGAACAGACCAGTCGGAAGTGCGTTGAATCATGAGATACCCCGGATCCGTAGCGATTATTATTACGCTCCGGGTCATTGATCTAGAGCACACGATGACCTGCAGAAAGACCTACGTTCAGGAGATCGCCCGGAACCTCTCAGAGTTCCTTGCGACCGGGAATGTCGAAGCCCTGATAGCCGGGCTGGTTGCCAAGAGCTGCCTGACTGGCTCGCACGCCAACCGCGACCTCGTCACGGCGTTCGCTGACACCGTCAAGGAGTACGCGGCTGCCGATGAGGGGGATTGCAGGATTCTCTGGAGCCTCTGTACCGAACTTGCCTGCGTCGCCCCTGAGGATGCACCGGCAGGCGACCCGCACGAGATCCTCCCTCTCTGCGGGGTCCTCGGCATCGCGGCGATTGGATCCCTCTCGCCCGCGCTTACCGGGGCGGCCCTCACCCTGCTGCAGGACGCCTCTCTTGACCGCCGCCGGGAGGTCAGGGAAGTGGTGGCGTTGGGGGTCCACGACCTCCTTGCCGCCAGGCAGGAGGAGACCGTCGCCGGGCTGGAAGAATGGATTGAGTCGGGGTCGTGGCTCCCCATGCGAGCGGCAGCCGCAGGTATAGCGGAGTCAGAGCTCCTGGAGGAGCCCGAGCTTGCCGATGCGGCGCTCCGGCTCCACCGAAAGATCCTCATCCGGGTCTATACAGCGGGGGAACGGCAATCAGAAGCGTTTGTTGCCCTCAGAAAGGCGCTCGGGTATACGCTCGGTCGGGTCGTCGAGGCCCTGCCCGGGATCGGGTTTGAGTACCTCCGGCAACTCGCGGCCCTCGACGATCATGACGTCAGGTGGATCGTCAGGGAGAACCTGGAGGGGGAGACCCTCCGACGGCGGTATCCCGAGACAGTCCGTCACATCCAGGCGAACCTTGGATAGCAGGGCCGCCCGGGGATAGAACCTCGCGGTGCAGCTACACCGCTCAGGCCCGGGACGGCGGCGCAGCCGCTATGTTGAACGCCGCATTCACATCAGCATGAGCGGCGTAGCCGCACCGCCGGCAGAGGAACTCTTTACCCCTCCGGACTCCCGGCTCACCGCACCGACTGCAACGCCGGGACGTGAACGCAGGGTCCACGTAGACCACACAGACTCCAGCGTTCTGCGCCCGTGCCTCGATCAGCTTCTGGAGATGGTACAGCGATCCTTCATGCCGGGAGAGGGGGAGAGGGGCATTTGGCTCCTTTCGACCCGCAAACCCGGCTCCCCTGAGATCCTCAAGCTTGATGCCGCACCAGAGCTGCCGGGCCATCTTCACGACCTCTCCTGCGACCTCCCGGTTCCTATCCCCCTGGATACTGCGTTCGCGGGCCCTGCGTCTCAAGATCCTCTTATACGTTGAAGTGCTGCTGTACCGCCTGCAACGATCAGCACACAACTCCTCCTCCTCCACACGCTCCGGCCATCTGCCGAGCATGACCACCCCTCCGCTCGCCGGGTGAGCAACGACGGCAAGGTGCCCGGTGGTGTTGAGGTCGACCCCGATCCAGTCGACGGCCTGGGGGTCATCTCCGGGGTGCAATCATACCCTCCTTGGAACCATCCATGCGCTGGAGGATCTGGTTGCTGGTGTACCATATACCCACCGCCCGCGCCATACCTCAGGCGCCATAGCGCCGCCACGCCTCACTGACATGGAGCGCCTGCATCCCGATACGTCGAGGCGCGAAGATATCATCTCTCCCGGTATCCCCGATGAAGAGAACCTCAAGAGGGCGGAGCCCCATACGCTCGAGGGCCGCTGCGTATATTCTCGGATCGGGTTTTTTGTAGCCAAAGTCCGATGAGAAGATGACGAACTCAAACAGATCGTAGAGGCCAAGCGCCCGCATCTCCAGCTCAGAAAAGACCCGCTGCCCGTTCGAGACGACGCCGAGTTTCTTCGTCGCACCGAAGAGGTCGAGCAACCTCCGGCTCTTCTCGATGACGCCGAGCCGCCTGAGCGAGGCGGCCCGGAACGCCCGGGCAGTCTCGGCCCCGAGCCGGTCGGGATCGATCTCCCATATGCTGGACTCTGCGCAGATGTCGGCGAAGACCTCTTCGACCCGGATCTCAGGGTAGCGCTCCCCGGTCCGGTCGGCCGCCTCCTGTGCCCGCTTGAAGTAGCGTTCCTGCAGGAACTCGGGCGGTATATCGACCCCCTGGTAGAGCAGCCACCGGGAGAGATACTGGTGGGTCCTGATATCGCGCTCATCGGTCAGGATATCGATGAGCGTCCCGTAACAGTCGAAGAGAACCCCTGCTACCCCAGTCCTGCGGCAAGACATGCCTCCGCCTCCCGGAGCAACCATTCGCGCTCACCCACCCTCCAGGGCAACCGGGTGATCCTGAGATAGCCGAGTGCCATGAAGAACGGCAGGTCGGCGGTGTGGCTGCAAAACTCTGCCTCGTCCGTGCTATAGTGCCAGAGGAGGTGGCCGATGTAGTCCTCAGCCCGGGCGTTCCCGATCGAGGCCTTGATCTCAGCGGCAAGGATCCCGGGATCGCGGATGCGGTGGGCGTGATCCCGGGCCCCCTCAAAGTCTATCGCCCAGGTCCTGTCATCGTAGAGGTAGTTTGCGGGTGTGGCGTCACCGTGGGCCATACACCCCTCATCCCGGCTGATCCGGGCGCTGTGCCACCATGCCCCAAGCAGCCGGTTGAACCGTTTCCGCCGGCGAGACGAGAGTCTGTTCTGGTCGAGGACCTTGTGGAAGTAGGCAAACTCACGTTCCCGGTCACAGTAGGTCTGCGTGCTGTCGTGGAGTCGCCTGAGCAGATGTGCAACATCGGTCAGGGGGTCGTAGAGGGACGTCCCCGTTGCGATGAGCCCCCGCAGGCTTGTGCCCGGAACATACCCGGTCACAAGGACCGAGTGAAATCGGCGACTCATTGCGAGTGCACAGGGAACAGGGATCCAGTCTGATACGCATCGAAGCCGATGGTACTCATTCTTCATCGCCTTATTCGGGTTATAGCGGGTGTTGGCACCGCACGGAGCGCCGAAGAATTTGCCGATGACACTGATCCCGGTATCGACAAACTCGTATCGGCAGACAACGTGCGATGCGGGCTCTATCCGGTAAACCCTGATATCACCATCATATCCTGACAGCCGGTTGGCAAGGGTGCCCGCAAGCCAGTCCCGGAAGGCGTCGCCCGGTTCCAAATACCCAATCTCTTTCTCGATCGCCATTCTTCTGGCTCCTCTCAATCACCGGGCATGATGCACGCAATGGTAATGAATATGCCTGCTGCCGTGGCCAGCTCACACGGTCAGGGGCCGAACCGGCATCTCCCCTGAGTGGTGCGGCAGGTGCCATCTCCGCGAGGGGACACAAAACCGGTCAACCGGCGGGGACGGAGTCAAACCCGGGGGAGGAGGGATCGGATGCGGGATGGACCCGCACCTCGCACAGCACCTGATTCTGGCAGATGGTCCGGGACACGGTGTGGTGAGCACGGATCGATCACCGGCCCCGCAAGATTCATACCGCTCCGTCCCATACACCCTCTTGAAAGGAGGTACCGGCCGCAACCGCCCCGGGAGGCCGGACGAACCATGGAACGCAGACTTGACGAGAGAGACTTTGCGATACTCCGAAGACTGGCGCCTGAGTACGAAGGGGTTCTCTGCCCGGAGGCCGGGCACGAGTTCCACTCGATCCTCCCGCCGGTCTCAAACCATATCGCGGCAGACGAGGAAGACTTCAGGGAACGGGTCAGCCGCCTCTCAGAAGAGGACTGGCGCTACCTTGCCGATCGGATCCTCTCCGGCCGGGAAGACCTCTGGTGCGTGCCGGAAGAGGATATCGAGACCGTCGTCGCATACATCCGGGAAGCGGTCTCGGAGGAGGCGGCGGAGCAGATCGGCAGACTCTACCGCCTCTCTGGGTATGAGATCCTCTAGGCCGGGTGCAGCCAAGTCCCACGGCATCGGGGAAACATTGCATCCCCGGCCATACCCCTGATCGCCAGAGACGGCTCACGGTACGGTGCGTGGGGCGCATCGCCCCATCCAGAAGCAGTATATACCGCCGGCGACAACAAGACCCTTATGGAACTAAAAGAGCAACTCTCAGGCGTCCCCGGGATGCTCCGACCGTTCAAGGCCTATCTCCGCGAGGCAGGGCTTGGCGCCGGTGACCAGGTCGTCTACTACGGCTGCCCCGGCACCTGTACACCCTTCATCGAGCTCCTGGGGTTCGCCGTCCGCGACCTCCCGATCGAACAGATCTACGTCCCGTATGTAGATGAAGCGGCGGCAAAGGTGATCCGTCTCATCGACGGGGTCGGAATGCAGGCCGCTGGCGATGCGCCCCACGTTGCCCCGAAGGTGATCGTCCTCATGGGCGGGCTTGCGATGCCGGGTGTCCCGGTCACCAGGGATGAGGTGCAGGCAGCCATCAGCCCGCACAAGGACGCATCGATCGTGGGCGTCTGCTTCATGGAGATGTTTGAGAAAGGCGGCTGGCTCGATACGTTCGCGTTCGATCTGGTCATCGATGCCGCGCTCGATCCGGTCAGGATCTGGAGGTGACCGCCCGGGCTGCGGTCGGCGGCGGTCCGTATACCTGGCTGGAACGGGGCAGGGTGAATCGGAAGGCGGCGCCCTCCCCGGGGCGTCCCGGCACCCGGTCCTCGACCCGGATCCAGCCACCGTAGCGCGTAACGAGCATCTTTGCTATGTAGAGACCAAGCCCCTTCCCGCTCCGGGCATTCGTTCCCGGCTTGAACCTGGAGAAGAGGGTAGGCTTGATCTGGTCCGGCACCCCCGGCCCCGTATCCACAACCGAGACCTCGACGGTCTCGTCCCCCTCCTCGACGCAGATCTCGATCTCGACCCCCGGCTCTCCGAACTTGATGCTGTTGTTGACGAGATTCGTGAAGACCTCCATGAGGAG
>JAAZOW010000170.1 GCA_012797575.1 Methanomicrobiales archaeon
AGAGCAATAGCTATACCGTCGCTCGGTCTACAGTCCATGACCTCGGTGCGTGAGCCCTGACTGAGGAGGAGTTTGGCGTAGAAGACCCCTTCCTCCAGCGAGTCGATATGCAGGGCGTCAAGCGTGACATCGAACCTCTTAAAGAGATCGACGATGAGGTCGTGGGTGATGGGCCGGGGAAGCATCTCACTGATCAATGCGTTGTTTATCGATATCGCCTCCCATAATCCGACATATATGGGTATTGTACTGTCACTCCCGGTATCCAGGACGACGGTCGGTGCTGCCCCCATATCGCTCACTGACATGAATACACCCTGCACCCGGCAACTCTGCGCTGTCATGTGATCTGACAATAGGTCTGATAACGTTTAAACCTTGGGGTGGATCATCGCTGCCTTCTGGCGCGAGCGAGAAATTCGCGCCGTACAATCGAGAGGCTCGGCAACAGACCGAGGAAGATGTTTAGGTAATAGATGATCAGCCTCCATAAGAGGACAAAGATGCCGACGATCGACGACGGGACGAAGAGGCTGTAGAATGACGTGGCACTGAGTTCCGCAACACCCGAGCCCCCGGGTGTGAGCGGGATCATCATGATAACGGCGATGATAAGCTGGACGACGAACGACTCGATGAAGTACGGTTGCTGGTCGAGCCCCAGGAGAAGCATCGATGCGATGACGAACTCTGAGAGCCAGAAGAGGGCCGTAAAGAAAAAACCCCATACAAGACCGCTCTTCCCGTGGTTCACGAACTCAACAAGACCGTGGTTGAAGTTGTCCACCTCCCGGTCGATCGTCTCCAGGAGCTGTTCGAGCCGTCGTAAGTGCCAGCGCCGGTCGATCCAGCGTGATATCCGTTTGAGGAC
The DNA here is from genome assembly GCA_012797575.1 of Methanomicrobiales archaeon. Taxonomy (GTDB): domain Archaea; phylum Halobacteriota; class Methanomicrobia; order Methanomicrobiales; family Methanoculleaceae; genus Methanoculleus. The sequence continues at coordinate 872 of JAAZOW010000170.1, forward strand.
CCGCTTGAGGTGGTCGGGATTCCTCACCGAGTAGACGAAGATCAACACAAAGATGGTGACTGATACCCAGGCGGCGTACATGAGGATACTCACCCCACTGAACCCCGAGGCGAGGCTGCTCCAGTACCTCCCAAGGAAGAGCATGGCAAAGGCCCCTCCCGCCCCGAGCACGATCCCATCGATGACCCGCTCCATGATGACGATGGCGGTGGCATCCCCGACGGGGACACCTGCCCGGTAGAGTTCGTGGACCCGGACCGGTTCACCGCCAGCCTGTGATGGAGTCACCGCCGCAACAAGCATATTCGCCAGAACCAGATTCAGACAGTACTTAAAACCCACCCGGTAGCCGAGGGATGCCGACATCTTCTGGATGCGGAGCGCCCAGAATCCGAGCGAGAGGATGTGGAGGAGGACAGCAAGGATCAGGTAGAAGGGGTTTACGCGGCTGAGAAACTCGATCGTCATCTCATCGACGGTGAAGTACAGGACTCCCCCCATGACGAGAGCACTAAACCCGATCGAGACGAGCAGCCACTTCCACTGAAATTTCTCCATCCCTCACACTCCTGGTTCCGCAGAGCCGATTTCCTGGAACCGATCGTCGCTGGAAACTCCTGCTTCTCCCGGAAAATTACCTGAATCTGGACTAATAAAATATCGTGGAGCTACTATTTAATCGGTGGTTTTATTTTCCCGGCGACGGGATGCCGGATCGGTTAGATAGGAGCGTCACGGGAGCTAGAGAGGAATTCCCGCGCTGACCGGTGGATCCCCTGCAGGCTTCGGCACGAGGTGGTGCGCTCTCCTCAGCCCTGGTGCATCATCTGCCGACGCCGGATCACCCCCCCCTCTGGAGCAGACCCGATCAGCCGGGCTGGAGGATCGCCGCACTATACCGTAAAGAGCCCCCGCTCTCCGGTGACCCGTAGCAGCCCTGCCCTGATGCCGGCATCGAGCCAGGCATACCCGTAGCTGAGTCGGGCGAGGGAGCCGGCAAAGTCCCCCGCCTCGAGGCATTCCAGCCCTACCATGTACCAGGAGCGTGCCACAACGTGGAAATCCTCTGAACCAGCATGTATCGGGCTCGACTCATCCGGCGCCGGCTCGACCATCGCGAGAGCCTGGCAGAGCATCCGCTGGTAGCGGTGGGTCTTTTCGTGAAGGTGGATGCTCTTATCGCCAGGGATGCAGTCGTCGATCTCGCCCGGGGGGTGGTCGGCGAGAGGTGCGAGCAGCCCGAGCCTTAAGCCTGCATCAAGCCAGCCAATCCCGTAGGCAAATCCAGCAAGCGCATTCACCGGATCATTGGATCGGAGAAACACTCTCCCGTCGCCCTCGTATGCGGCGGCCATCTCGAACACCTCTTCTGCTGCCCGGCGGAGAAGGGTTCCTTCCGGGACAGCGATCCGGGTCCGGGAGAGGGCCTCCTCAAAGAGGGTCTCGTAATCATCGAGGTTCACAGCCCCGCAAAGACCTCCAGGTACTCCTGCTCCATGGGATGGAGGTCAGCCGGGACGATGAGGATATGGAGCGGAGGCCCAAAATCGATCTCCTTCAGTCTCGCACCGGTTCCCGCCGCGACCACCGGA
>JAAZOW010000105.1 GCA_012797575.1 Methanomicrobiales archaeon
GGACGTCCTGCTCCTGGATGTGACCCCGCTCTCGCTCGGCATCGAGACCCTCGGGGGTATCGCAACGAAGCTCATCGAGCGCAACACCACCATCCCCACGAGGAAGAGCCAGATCTTCTCGACCGCAGCCGATGGTCAGACATCGGTCGAGATCCACGTGATGCAGGGGGAGCGGGCCCTTGCAAAGGACAACTTCACCCTGGGCAGGTTCCAGCTCACCGGAATTCCGCCCGCACCTCGGGGTATCCCGCAGATCGAGGTCACGTTCGATATCGATGCAAATGGTATCGTCCACGTCTCGGCAAAGGATCTCGGGACCGGGAATGAGCAGTCGATCACGATCAAGCCGCAGGACTCCCGCCCCTCGGAGGCTGAGATTGAGCGGATGATGGATGAAGCGAAGAAATTCGAGGAAGAGGATAAGAAGAAGCGCGAGGAGATCGATCTCCGTAACACCGCTGATACAGCCGTCTTCACCGCAGAACGGGCCCTGAAAGATGCGAAAGATATGATCGATGCCACAGAGCGGCAGAAGATCGAGGAAGGGATCACCGATCTCAAAAAAGCGCTCGAGGGTGATGACCTCGAGGCGATCAAGCAGAAGATGGATGCCCTGACCGAAGCGGTATATGCAGTCACGACAAAGATGTACCAGCAGGCTCAGGCCGCCGCCCAGCAGCAGGCGGCGGAAGGGGCCTCGAAGAAGGATGATGATACCGTCGTTGATGCTGATTACGAAGTCAAAGAAGAGTGAGGGTGATGGGTCCGGATAGCTACTATGATACCCTCGGTATCGCGCGGGATGCCGATGATAAGGAGATCAAGAAAGCCTACCGGAACCTGGCACGAAAATATCATCCGGACGTCTGCAAGGAGCCCGGGGCAGAGGAGAGGTTTAAGAGGATCAACGAGGCCTACAGCACCCTCTCCGACCCCCAGAAGCGTGCTCAGTATGACCGGATGGGGCATACCGCCTACAGCAACGCATCTAAAGGCTCATATGCCGGTGGGGGCGGGTTCTCCGGCGGATTCAGCGCCGACTTCTCAGGGTTCGGGGATATCTTCGAGACGTTCTTCGGCGGCGGGGCCAGGCAACGTGCTGGCCCGCGCCCCGGGGCTGACCTCCTGCTGAAGATACGGGTGACGCTTGAAGAGGCGGTCTTTGGGACCGAGAAAGAGGTCCCCCTCGATCATATCGAGCCCTGTCCTGCGTGTGATGGATCGGGGAGCGAGACAGGGAAGTTCACGACCTGCCCGACCTGCGGCGGCAGCGGCCAGGTGCGGCAGATGAGCCAGTCCATCTTTGGGAGTTTTGTCAGGATGAGCACCTGCACCGCCTGTGGCGGGCGGGGGAGGATCCCTGAGTCCCGGTGCAAGGCCTGCGGTGGCAGCGGGCACCAGCGTGCCCGGCAGACCGTGAAGGTCAAGATCCCAGCGGGTGTGGATACGGGCATGCGCCTCCGGATGGAGGGTTACGGCGATGCCGGGGAGTACGGGGCGCCGAGCGGCGATCTCTACATCGAGATCAGTGTTGCGCCCCACAAGGCGTTCACCCGGCGGGGCGATAACCTGGAGACGGGCATCGATATCACCCCGGCCCAGGCGGTCCTGGGCTCCCAGGTCGAGGTTCAGACGATCGATGGGCGGACGATCACCCTGGATATCCCGGCGGGCGTGCAGCATAACACCGGGCTGAAGATACCGGGCGAGGGGGTGCGGTGGCAGACGAGGCCCGGGGATATGCTTGTGCGGGTGCGCATCGCCGTGCCCACGCGCCTGACGGATGAGGAGCGCGAGCTCTACGGGCGCTTGCTCGACATCGAAGGGAGCAGTCCCCCGGGAAAGGGCGCAAAGAGGGGCAAAGGCTTTTTTCAGGACGTCGTCGATAAGGTCAAAGAGTCGGTGAAGTAGATCTTTGGCCCTGCCAAGAGCAGTGGAGTCGCCCGCACAGCTCTCCATGACGTGTTGCCATTGGCTCCGTGCCGGCCCACCCCTCCCGGCCGTATGTGTGGGCGGGGGACGGCGATCACGGTCCGGGGATCTCCCTGGTTTTGTGCATGACAGCCACCAGACGATGGTCTGAGCCGGGGCGATGCGCCGGCAAGAACAATCCCCTCCCACCAGTATGGCGATATCGGGCTCCCCTGAAACCTCTAATTTCTTCGTAAAACGCTGAAAATGCGTTTATTTTTCTGTGATCTCCTGGCGGCAGGGGAAGTGTCACGATCACCCACAGCCCCGGTGGGTGTGGGAGGTATTCCAGAATATATTATAAAAATTTTAGAATAAATCACCGTAAAGGATATATATTTATACAACTATTCCCCCATCACCGGCTAACCCAAGGCCGGGACTTACATCAAAATCCGCACTCCGTCTATCGGGTGTTCTGTTGAGCACCTGCCCTGGTGAGCCTGATCGAACTACCGCGAGGTATGTACAACGGCTCTGGGGTGGAGTGCAGAGATCACGTAAAGGGGGGAAAATGAGAAAAATGAGACATCTAGCACTTTTGTGCGCTGTCGTCATCATCGGGTTGTTGATACCGTCAGCCATGGCGGTAGAGACTGCGCCGGGAGAAGATCTCTACTGTCGCTTCGATAAAGCGCAGGAGCGACCCGATATCGATGGTGACATAATCGTCTGGGAAGACGGTAGGAACGGGAACAAGGATATCTACCTCGGAGAGGTTAGCAAATTCAGGGCAGACCCTGGCCTGAGTACGTTGAACCCCTCCTACGTCGGTGAGCAGATAACAGATCACTCTGCTTCGCAGGAGAAGCCATCCATCTCAGGTGACTACATCGTCTGGCAGGATGATCGGAGTGGAGATTGGGATATCTACCTCTATAGGCGATCTACAAAGGAGTCCGTCCCACTCACAGGAGGCTCAGGCGACAACTGGATGCCCATCGTCCACGGGAACTACGCTGCCTGGTACCATGATGACAACGGCAAGACAGAGATCGTTCTCTACGACATCACCAAAGACGTGAAGACCACCATCGACTGCGATGCAAAGACAACGATTCCCTGGGCAGATACCACCGAGTTCAGGCCTGCACTCTCAGACGGGTATGTCGCCTGGGTGGAGAGCGGGGAAGAAAGCGTCAAGTTCTACGAGATCGGGACCGGCACGATTGGGTATGTCTCCCAAAACAACGCAATCCAGTCCTGGCCCTCGCTCCACGGGAGTATGATCGCCTGGGAGGACTACCGAAACGGGGGTGCCAATATCTACATGACCGATCTCAGAGATCCATCCCGGGGAGTGCAAAGGATAACCTCTGATCCCTCCGGTCAGGTCTCTCCAGCGATCAGCGAGAGCATCATCGCCTGGGAGGATACGCGCGATGGACCGCGGAGCATCTACATGTACGATATCTCTCGCAGGAAGGAGATGTCCGTATTTGTGCCTGCTACCAATGATGATGAACAGCTCTACCCCGTTGTCAGCGCTAACACCATCGCCTGGCAGAGGGGCCGGGGTGATGATTCAAACCTCTATGTCTTCGTCTATGACCCTTCAGGGGTAACCGCACCGATTCTGAAGAGCATCGAGATCACACCGCCCGGAGCGACCATCGGGATCGATGGGACAGAGAAGTTCACAGCAACCGCCCTCGACCAGTTCGGGGTTGAGATGACCGATGGTGTCGAGATCACCTGGTCGAGCAGTGATGCGGCTGTCGGGACCATCGACCAGACGGGCCTCTTCACAGCACTGGCCGCAGGTACGACGACCATCACAGCA
>JAAZOW010000336.1 GCA_012797575.1 Methanomicrobiales archaeon
CGGTGTACCGACGCTCCTGAACTCATCAGCGGTCGCGTAATGGTCAGGACGGATGGCGGTCCCGGTCCCGACGACGATCGTCTCAGAAAGACCGTACGCGTTGACGACCGGGATCCTGAACCGCTCGTAGAATGGCTTCCAGACACCGGGCATCAGGGGACCGCCGCCGCTGATCATCACCCGGGCGGTGGCAAGCGCCGCCTCGGTCCCAGGCGGGGACTGGACGAGAGAGTGGATCACCGGCGGCATCCCGGCGACGACCGTGGCCCGGTACCTGCGGGCGAGGTCGAGGTAGCCGGCGAGGTCGAACCTCTCCATGACGACATAGGTCCCGCCAGCCCGGAGGGTGGAGAGCCCCCAGCTGATCCCGACATGCCCCATCGGGTAGATCCCGAGATAGATGTCATCTGCGGTGAGCCCCAGGACTTCGCGTTCGGCGTCCATGGCCGCCATCCAGTTACCGTGGGTGAGCATCGCCCCTTTGGGCTTCCCGGTGGTCCCGGACGTGTACTGGATCTGGCAGAGATCATCAAACCGGCAGTTGGCCGCACGGAGATCGGCGGGCGCACGGAGAAAGGCCTGCCAGGCCTCCCCGCCGACCGCGACGATGTACCGGAGGGTCGGCGCCCGATCCCTGATCCGGCCGACGAGGGCAGCCCCATCCCCGTCGGTGACGACGGCCGTTGCCCCTGCATCGCAGACGGCGTAGAGAACTTCATCCTCCCGATAGACCCGGTTCGTCGGGACGGCAACGGCCCCGATGCGCCAGAGGGCGAGGTAGGTGACGAGGTACTCGAGTGAGCTCTCCAGGTAGATACAGACCCGGTCCCCATGCCCGATCCCGAGGTCGATGAGGCCGCGCCCGATCCGGGCGACCTGGTCGCGGAGGTCGGCGTAGGTATAGGACTCTCCCCGGGAGGGGACGATGAGAGCGATCTCTGCCGGGTTATGGGCGTTGGCGTCGAGGAACGTGGTACAGTTTGGCATGTGAAGTCTCCGCGCAGCAAGTATGCACTCTGATGTATATGTCTGTCCAGGGTGCAGTAAATAGGTTACCCAAAAGAATGGGATATGCCCGGGCATATCCCCACGGCGCAGTGATCTGGGGCCGGCATGTACCAGACGATGACAGCCGGCTCATCCTCACAGGTCAGGCGCGGAATTCAGTTTCCGGACGGCGGAGCCTTCTATCGCGTGAAGTTATTCGGCGTGCTCTAAAAGCAACGCCGCAAGTGCTGCCTCCGCAGCGCGTGCTTCGGACTCTTTACCGAGATCCCGGTATGCCTGGACGAGCAGCGGGTAGACCTCCTCTGGAGGCATCGATCTCTTGAGCATCGTCTTACAGAGCCCGACGACCCGTTTGGGATAGCCAGCCGATAGGAGAGTGTGTGCCGATATCATCAGGGCGAGATCTCCACGGAGGCCTGCTTCCCTTGCTCGTTCGATCAGCGCCAGGGCCCCCTTGATATCCTTCTTCTCCAGGCGTTCCAGCGCATTCAGCAGATGGGTTCCCGCAGCTATCCGCTCCGCAGCAAAGATCGATCTGAGTTGGGAGACCTCGTCCATCCGGTCAAGCTCGAGCGCCAGATCGAACAGGTCGGCGTAATGCTCCAACATGCACCCTTCTTTCATCCGCCCGAAGAGAAACCGGAAGGCTGCCTCCTCATCCGACGAAGAGAGTGCGTTCAGTTTCAACTGATCGAATGACTCACCATCCTGCCTCAGGAACTCATAACGCTCGGCAAGCGCCAGCGCCTCATCATACCTCTCCTCCGACTCCAGCATCTCGTATATGCTCTCGACAATGCGGCGGTCATCCGGATAAGTCTCCAGAAGTGCCAGGAGCAACATCTTGAGGGTCTCCTCAGGCAACTCTGAGCTCATTATATGGAACGCTTCAAGGATCGACCTGTCATCCCCTCCGGTCTGCTTGCGTAGCGCATCGAGCATCTCCTCGGCCGGCTGCACGGGATCAGATGTCCACTGTAACATGCCGCTCATCACGACTGCACTCACGCCTGACTGTCGGATAGATTCAACATTCTCGTTGATCGCTGCGATGCGCTCTTCATCGGATATGGGGCCATGCATCGAGAGTATCTTCTCCGCAACCTCACGGCTCCCATCAGAGATCGCTTTGACCACCTGGAGTGCCAGGAGGTACCCGGCAGTATCATACTCCAGAACCTGTGCAGGGATCCTATAGAGGAAAAATTCCAGATAACTCCGGAGATCATCGATGAGAGCAAATACTTCCGCGTCTCTGAATTCCTGGATCTCATACTGGAAAAGGTACTCAAGCCCCTCGATCTGCTCTCTGAACGGAAGGTTATGGAGCAGTGTGTACTCATCGGGAGGCATAAAGAACTCCTCCTCAGCGACGGGCTCCGGGAGGCAGTATCGCTCAACCAGTCTGTGCCATGTGGTGGCGAATGCCTCTCTGTCGTTTAAGCGGGCGAATGCAAGCAGGGTGCAGAGCTCTCCAAGCATTGACCCTTCGCTCTTCAGCTGGATGATCTTCGAAAGCAGATCCTCTGCTTCCTCCACTCTTCCTTGGAGCGTCAACTGTCGCGCCGTGCGGAGCATGGCGATCGAACTCTCAAAAACTACGGTATAGTGTGCAAGGGCGGATATCGCCTCAGATCGTTCCCCGAGGATATCGTACAGAGCGTCAAGCGCAATGACAGCGTTCCGGTCATCAGGGTAGTCTTCCTGCACACCCTCGATCTCCGCTATGATCTGTATGATCACGGACTCGGGGAGGTGTTTCCCGGCCAGGTCAAATCCTATCGAGAAATGTTCGACGTTATCCGGGTCACTGAAGTATGAAAACATCGTATTCAGGATAAAAGGCCTGAGGCAATAACCATTACGATGCCCTGAGGCGGCGCAGTAAAAAAATAAAGGGGAACCGTCGCTCCAACCCACCTACTGGTACTCGGGCGGCTGCACCTCTTGCGGGAGCCCGCCCTTGAAGTGCTGCTGCACCCGTGCGTAGTACTGCCGCACCCTCTCGTTCATCGTCGCATGAACCTTCTCCCGCGCCCGGTCGAAGTGCGAAGACGTCACGACCGACGCGCCCTCCCGCATGGCGAGCATGGCCGCCTCCCGGCAGAGCCCCTCGAGATCTGAACCGACGAGCCCTTCGCTGTTGGCTGCAATATCTGCAAAAAGCCGTTCTCGCACGGGATCGTTGATATGCACCTCATTCTGGGCGAGGAGATCGACGATCTTCTGCCGCCTGAGGTAGCGCTGGACCGCTTCACCATCCCCCGCCGGAATCATGGCACGGCGGGCTCTGATACCCTCGAGGTCCACGTGACCGTCGACCCCGACGGCCAGGAAGAGATCCTCGATCTCATCCTCAGAGAGATCCTTTGTGATATCGACGAGATCCTCTATGACAGAGCCTTCAATCGGCATGTACCGCGTATGGATCGCGAGGATCTTTGCACGATCATCCTGGGCGGGCTCACCGATGTAGACGAGCCGATCGAACCGTCCAGGCCGGAGCAGTGCCGGATCGACCATATCAGGCCGGTTCGTTGCACCCATAACCACCACACCCCGGAGCTCCTCAAGACCGTCGATCTCAGTGAGGATCTGGTTTAAGACACTCTCGGTGACACGCGACTCAGCACCCCCGCCCCGGGCGGGAGCGAGCGCATCCAGCTCATCGAAGAAGATGATGGACGGCGCCACCTGCCGGGCCTTCTTAAAGACCTCACGGACAGCCCGCTCGCTCTCCCCGACCCACTTCGAGAGGAGCTGGGGACCCTTGACCGGCACGAAGTTCGCACCGCTCTCGCTTGCGATAGCCTTTGCTATGAGGGTCTTCCCGGTCCCCGGCGGACCGTAGAGGAGGACGCCCTTGGGGGGCTCAATACCGAGGTCATCGAACTGCTCCCGCCGGGTGAGCGGGTACTCCACCGCCTCACGGATCTCCTGCTTCGCCTCCTCAAGCCCGCCGACATCCTCCCAGGACGTATGGGGCACCTCGAGGAGGATCTCGCGCATGGCGCTCGGTCCCACATCGCGGAGAGCATCGCGGAAGTCCTTGCTCTGAACCTCCATCTTCTCGAGGGTCTCTGGCGGTATCTCCTCGGCCTCCATATCGATCTCGGGGAGGTAGCGTCGGAGCGCCTTGATCGCCGCTTCACGGGCAAGGGCGGCGAGATCCGCCCCGACAAACCCGTGAGTCTGTTGGGCGATATATCCGATATCCACATCATCCCCAAGCGGCATACCGCGGGTGTGGATCTGGAGCACCTGAGCGCGGTCAGCCTCCGCCGGCACGCCGATCTCGATCTCCCGGTCGAACCGGCCGGGCCGGCGGAGAGCCGGGTCGATCGCATCCAGCCGGTTCGTTGCCCCGATCACCACGACCTGTCCCCGCTCCTCAAGCCCGTCCATCATCGTGAGGAGCTGAGCCACCACACGCCGCTCGACCTCCCCCGTGACCTCCTCACGCCGGGGAGCGATGGAGTCGAGCTCGTCGATGAATATGATGGCCGGCGCATTCTGTCGCGCCTCCTCAAAGACCTCACGAAGCCGCTGCTCACTCTCACCGTAGTACTTCGAGATCACCTCCGGCCCCGCGATGGATATGAAGTGTGCTCCGCTCTCGCTCGCGACCGCCTTTGCTATGAGGGTCTTCCCGGTCCCCGGCGGACCGTAGAGGAGAACACCCTTTGGAGGCTCAATCCCAAGCGTTCTAAAGATCTCCGGGTGGCGCATGGGAAGTTCGATCGTCTCGCGGACCCGCTGGAGCTCATCCTTGAGACCACCGACATCCTCGTAGCTGATCCTCTTCACCCCCTCAAACCCGGCAGCCGGCTTCTCGGAGAACTCGATCTTGGTATTCTTGGTGATGATCACCGCATTCTCCGGTTCGATCACCACCGCCTTGAACGCGACAAGCTGGGGCTGCATAAACGGAAGCCCCGCCTGGATCGGCACGGAATCGTTCTTCACGATCGGGAAGTCGATCAGTTTATTGACGGCGTTGCTGAAGTTGATGGGAAGCTGTTTCGGGAGATCCTCCGGGGGCGCGAGCACCACCCGTTTCGCCTCGACCTCCTCATCCAGCGTCCGTATCTTCACCCGATCCCCGATGCTGGCACCGGTATTGAGCCGGGTGAAGTTGTCAATCCTGACCTTACCCTGGTGCCAATCATTCACCATGGCACGCCATACCTTGGCCACGGTCGGGCGCTTCCCCTCAATGATGACGAGATCACCCGGGCTGAGCCTGAGCTGCAGCATGGTATCAGGGTCAAGCCGTGCCTTTCCTGCACCCTGATCCTCCGGATAAGCGCTATCTACTTTCAAGTACATCTCGGGCATTACCTCTAGTTCTTATATTTCGGGGATTTATAAGTACTGGAGATGCATGAACATACTTCTCTTCGATCCGTTCAGCGGGGCCGCAGGCGACATGGTCATCGGCTCTCTCCTCGATCTGGGGGCAGATGAAGGGGCTGTCAGAGCAGCCATGCGCTCAGTCGTCGGTGAACCGACGATGGAGCGGGTAGACCGCTCCGGGATCCAGGCCGTCCAGGTGAGAGCGCATGCCCCGGTGCACCACCGCAGTCTGGACGAGGTGCTCGATCGGGTCGCCGGGAGTGACGCCCCCGACTCCGTGCGTGATATGGCTCGCCGGGTCTTTCTCAGGATCCACCGCGCTGAAGAGAGCATCCATGGGCCCGGAGCACACTTCCACGAGGTAGGTGCAGATGACGCCATCGCTGACGTCATCGGGGCCTGCACCGCTCTCCATTCCCTGGACATCGACGGGGTGGCCGTCCTCCCGGTTGCGCTCGGAAGTGGGTTTGCGGTCGGGGCTCACGGGACGTTTCCCATCCCGGCCCCAGCGACCGTGGCGATCCTGGCCGGATCGGGGCTGCAGACGGTGCCGGGAGATGAGGAGCGGGAACTCTGCACCCCGACAGGAGCCGCCCTCCTTGCTGAGTTTGCGACGATGAAGCCGGAGGATATTGGCCCTGCGGAGATCAG
>JAAZOW010000121.1 GCA_012797575.1 Methanomicrobiales archaeon
AGCGTGCTATTTTTGTGAGTTATTGTCAGAAAGAGGGTGGAGGAAAGCAAGCTTTCAAAATTAACCTGACGCCGATGATACCTTGTTAGACTGTTCTAACACTCTACACTAGAGATTTTTATAAAATTTCTATATTTTTGCATATTTTTAAAAACAAAACCCCATTATGGATATTCCCGGTCGGGTGCAGGGACGCGGGACCCGGCGCCAGGTATCATTCACATACGTTGATGCTTGAGCACCTGCAGACCACATTAGATGTTTGGACAGTACAATGATACTTTTCATTGCGAAACTGACGGCATTCTGGTTGAGATTGAGCGGATTGACGATCTCCTGGCGTATCGGAGGGGGTGCGAAGGGCAGACGTTTGAGCGGACCGTGGTCTCAGAGACAGGAAGTATCCTGATCAACCCGGTGGAGCCGGTCAACCTTCCAAAGGATATCACGAGCTTCCTGCAGATGGAGTTTCCCCCGATGTTCATCGAACCCGGCGCCTCCCGATCGATCTATCTGAAGTTCCCCGTTGAGATCGGTGTCTTTCTGGTGTCTGAGAAAGGCACCGAGATACTGGACGTCTTTGGATCCGGCACCCAGAAGTATACGCTCTACGGCTCGCCAGATGGCGGGATCATCGCCCGCTGGTACCATAGCACAGTATATCCTGATATCCCTCAGGTTGAGCGATTCAGAGAAGGAGTGATGAATCTCACCATCCAGAACGCATCCAGTGAATGGGCCGAAGTCTCATGCGCCGTCTTTAGGAGTGCCGATACAAAGATCTTCTACAACGACGATATCGTGGCGACCAGCGCTACGATGAAGATCGTCAGCCCGACCATAGCGGAGACCGACTTCATCGACGCCCCGCTCATTCCAGGGATGACGAGATCCATTGAGCTCTATACAGCGCGAAAGATCGGGGTGATCAGCCGGGGATATCTCATGGAGTGGGGGTTGTCGTGATGTTTGATATAGTCGCTGCCCTGGGGACACCCATCGGCATCGGCACCATCACCATCGGTGATATCCTGTGGTTTTCCGGTATCATCGTCGCTGGCGTTATAGTCGCAGAGATTGTCACGGTGAACGTCAGAAGGGCTCTTACTGATCGGTTATCCACAAACGAGCGTGAGCTCTTTGCGAAAGTGATCTACTACATCATCGTGCTTTGGGCAGTCGCCATCGCCCTCCCGTACCTCAACATCAACCTCTCCGGCCTCCTGGTGGCTGGAGGCATCGTCGGTCTCGTCATAGGATTTGCCAGCCAGAGCGTCGTCTCAAACCTCGTCTCCGGACTCTTCCTTACGTTTGAGCACCCGATCAAGATCGGCGACACCATCAACGTCGCGGGCATCAACGGCACCGTCGAAGACGTCAGGATCCTCTCAACCATCGTGAGGACGTACGATGGGATCTATACCCGGATCCCGAATGAGAAGGTCTTCACCTCGAACATCACCAACTATGTCCATAACGCTGCCAGGCGGTTTGAGTACAGTATCAGGATCAGCTACGAGGACGATATGAATGAGGCGATCAGGATCGCAGAGGAGATCATCGCGACCCATCCGTTTGCGCTGAGAAACCCGGCTCCATCGGTCTTTGTCAGCAGCCTCGGAGAGAACGGCATCAACCTGACCGCCTACGTCTGGGCGCCAGCCCGGAACTGGTGGGAGGTCAGGATCGATCTGTTCCAGAAGATTGTGAAAGGACTCGGGGAGAGCGGTATCAGGGTGCCCCACCCACAGAGGGTGGTCAGGTTTGCGGATGAACCCTAGACTGCAGCCAACGACGCCGAACGGGGTAGGGCAGGGGGAGAGTAGCCTCCTCGTTATAGCCGGTGCACCTTTCCAGCGCCTCCTGGCCGAAAGGTCTCAGGGTATCTCTCCTCAATCTCCCTGATCTTGTCGGTACAGTGCGATGCCGAGATGTAGGCCACCCCGGCGAGGGCATCGATATCCTCAGCGGTGACGGTATGAAGGCCGCCGATGAGGCCCCATACCGGCCCCTCCCGGGAGACCCGGTCGATGATCCGGCTGATATGCGGGTGAGCACATCCGGTGACGATCAGGAGACCGCCCGGAACAGTGACCACGAGCGACTGCTCCCGGACGTCGTTCTCGAGCGGGCCGGTCACGGCGATGCCACTCAGTATATCAGTCCATGTATCGACGATCGTGGGGGCAGCGTACTCCCGGATCAGCCCGAGCGTCTCCTCTGAGAAAACATCATGGACAAAGACCTCTATCGACGGATTTGCGGCAAGGATCGCCTGGATCCCCCCGGTGTGGTCCCAGTGGTCGTGGGAGAGTACAAGGTGCCGGACATCAGCAGGACTGATCCCGAGCTCCTGCATATTCGCTAACAGTACGGATCCTTTTGCCCCGGTATCAAAGAGCAACCCTGCTTCGTGGATGTAGCAGGAAAATCCCCAGTCGGGGATGAGATCTCGCCGGTAGGGGATGTTGTTGTAGATTTCAGTGAGGGTGGGCATCACGATCAGACTCCTGCCCTCAGGTCTCGCCTCCTGCAGGATTATGCTTCCCGATGAGGCAATACCACAAAAAAAGGGGAACCGAGATTACGCTATGATGTACGTTATAGAGACGCTGGCAGTCACATCGATCTCGCCGACCTCGATCGGGGTCGGGGCGGGGGCTCCACCTGCCATCTCCATGGCCACGTTGTAGCTATCGTAGCGCATGGGCGCGTAGCTGCCCCCGACGTTGACTTCTTTGACATCGATGATGGCCTTCCCGAGAGCGGCCACGACCACATCCGCATCGCCCCGAGCCTGCTTCACGGCAGCGGTCAGGGCTTCTGACCGGAACTCCTGCTGTTTTGCGTCGCTCAGGGTCAGCGAGAGCCAATCAACCCGGTTGGCGCCGCTCACGACCGCCAGATCGATGATCTCACCGGCACGGTCGATGTCGCTGAGCCTGATCTCCAGGGTGTTGACGACCCGGTAGTACTTGGTCTTCGTGATCGTCAGGGGTTTGTCGTTCTTCTCGGTCACCGGTATGATGGAGTAGCCAGAGGTCTTGATGTCCTTCGCCGGAACCCCGGCGCCTTTGATGGCACTGACCACGGCATCCATCTTCTGGGCGTTCTGCTGCTGTGCGACCTTGGCATCGGCATTCTCGGTCTCGACCGCGAGCACGATGATGGCAAGATCGGGTGTGGTCGTCACCTTGCCGGTGCCGGATACATGGATCACCTTGTCTTTTGATTCTTCAGGCGGCTGGGCGGTGACCCCCCCGATCACCACGGCGCAGAGGATCATAAGGGCGACCGCAAGAATTGCTGTCTTTCCTCGCATTGGCATCAATCATCACTTGATTGAGCAAGAATAAATGTCTTGCTTTAGCTACGAAGTTTTTCGTAGCTTTGCTGAGTGGATCTGCGAAGATCTACCGATTCCAGCTTCCATAACCCAAACCGGGCCTGGTCGCAAGCGATCTCTGGACAGATCATGGGATTTCTCCACAGATTCAGGCCGCCAACGCTACTGATCGATCGAGGCGATGCTCACCGTCTCCGCCGCAGGGTAGTGTCCGGAAGGGGTGCAGCAGCACCACAGGCCAGGATCGGGGATTTTTTCACCCTGCAGAATGATAGAGAAGGTGAGCTGGTGCCATGGATGCGATCGAGGTGATTGGACTCACCAAGCGGTTCGGTGATACCGTCGCTGTGAACGGTATCAACTTCTCGGTGAAGGAGGGGGAGACGTTCGGGTTCCTCGGTCCGAACGGGGCCGGAAAGACCACCACCATCAGGATGCTCACCGGCATGACCCGCATCACGAGCGGTCGCGCCCTGATCCATGGCCACGATATCGTCAGCGATACCCGGGCTGCGAAGCAGCTGATGGGTATCGTCGCCGAGATCTCGAACGTCTATGACGAGCTCTCAGCCTGGGACAACGTGGTCTTCGCCGGCAGACTCTATCACCTCAAACGAGTGGATATCCAGAGAAACGCCCGTGATCTCCTTGAGACCTTTGAACTCTACGAGCGCCGCCACGACCTTGCGGGGTCGTTTTCGAAGGGGATGAAACGGCGCCTGACGCTTGCTATGGGGCTTGTGAACAGACCAAAAGTTCTCTTCCTCGATGAACCGACGTCCGGGCTTGACGTTCAGAGCCGGCGGATCATCAGAGACGTCATCCAGGATCTCGCCCGGAAGAACGTCACGGTCTTCCTGACAACCCACGACATCGAGGAGGCGAACGTCACCTGCGACCGGGTCGCCATCATAAACCGGGGAGTGATCGCGGGCATCGACGCGCCGGAGAAGCTGAAACAGACCATCGAGAGCCTTCAGTCGGTCGAGGTATCCTTCGATGCTGTAAGGCCCGGTGTCGTAGAGGTGCTCAGGGCGCTCCCGCAGGCCAGCGGTATCACGAAGGAAGGGGACAAGTTCCGGATCTATACCGCGGATCCGCCAGAGATCCTCGCCTCCCTCTGTGCGCTGGCGCAGGAACAGAACCTGCGCCCCATCAGCATCACCACCCGTGGGCCAAGCCTGGAAGAAGTTTTTGTCCGCCTCACAGGGCTTTCCATCGATACGGCAAAAGAGGAGGGAGAGACCGATGCCGGGCTGGATTGAAGAGATCCTCTATGACCTTGGTGCTGCATGGGCAATAGCACGAAAGGACATGAAGATCTACTACCTCAAACCCTCCATCCTGGTATCCAGTCTACTCTTCCCGTTTGTGATGTTCCTCGCCTTCGCCATCGGGAGGGATACCACACCGGAGATTCTGCTCCCCGGTCTCCTTGCCATCACCCTCCTCTTCAGTGCAACCTCCATTGGACCGGTCTCCATACCGATCGAGCGGAGGACGAAGACATTCGACCGTCTCCTCTCTGCCCCGATCTCAGTCCGGGCGATCGTCCTCGGGGCAAGCCTGAGCGGCGCAATATTCGCATCAGCGATCGGCATTGTTGCGACCGCAGTAGGCCTGATTGTCCTTCGCATAGGAATCATCCACATCGTAGCGTTCTGTGCTGGGATCGGGCTCACCTCGATCTGTTTCTCGACGATGGGCACGCTCTTTGCTTCATACCGCACAGAGAACGTGGGTGAGGTGATGTCGCTTCTAAACCTTGTCCGCCTGCCTCTCCTCTTCATCAGCGGGGTCTTCATCCCGATCGCAAGCATGCCGGCATGGGGGTTGAGCATCGCCCGCTTCTCACCCCTCACGTACGCCCATGATCTGATACGCTTTGCGTTCGATGAAACGACCCTCTTCGGCCCGGTCACCGACGTCGCTGTCCTGGTGCTGACACTCATCATCTTTCAGGTCGCCGGTGCCCTCCTCTACCAGAGATCCCGGGAGTGAGCTCTTCCTCGCTCTGCGCACGGGAAGCTCTCGGGCGGATCGTCCACCCGCCCCGGCCCTTCCCTCTCTCCGGCGCCAATTCAGGTGATCTACCGGGTTAGTGCCATTGCTCCACGCTCCTCGCCCCCCCGCGAAGACTGTGAGAAACTCCGGGCCTCCCTGTCACCGCAGCCTGCAGGCCTCATCGTAAGATTTTTTACACTCCGGGCAGAGAACCCGCGCCTTCCTCAGGTCCGGGAACGTCTCCTCGGTGATCTCGTCACAGGCCGCCCCGCATATCTCACACCAGTACTCGCGCGTCTCCTCTTTCCCCTTACCTTTCCCTCTCATACAGTCATCTCCTGTCTCCTGCTCTTCACACTCCACCCCTCGATCCCGGTAAGATCGAGCCCCATCTCCCAGAACCGCTCCCTGACCACCGGGTCAAGGGCAAGGGGAGAGGGATGGGTCCACCGGGTCGCCTCGAAGTATTTACCGTTCACCATGCTGACATCGGGGGATGTGGCAAGGTGGACCTCCACCTCCGCCCCCCGCTCCGGCGGGGCGGCTCCAGCTCCGCTGGTATAGGCGCGGAGCAGTTTGGTATCGATCACCCCCGGGTGGAGGCAGTTTGCCGTCATACTCGTCCCCTCAAGCATCCGGGCAAGCCCGCCGGTGAAGGCGATGACGCCGAGTTTTGATACGGCATAAGCGCCGTAAGCGTCGTAATCGTCAAACTCCGGGAGGTTCTCCCAGTCGACCGATCGCACGCTCCGATGTGCGATCGATGCGACATTGACGATCCTCGCCCGACCGCTCGCGGAGAGGTATGGAATCAGATCGTGGGTGAGCAGGAACTGCGCTACGTAGTTTGTGGCAAACGTCATCTCGATCCCGCCGGGTGCAGTCTTTCGTTCCGGCATATAGACCCCGGCGTTGTTGATGAGCACATCGAGGTGGTCATACGCCTCACCGATCTCCTCCGCAAGACCACGGACCTGCTCCTGCACCGAGAGATCGGCTATGAAGAGCGCCAGGCGATCGGAACCGGTGGCCTCCTCCAGCTCTTCAAGGACGGTGCGCCCCTTTCCCCGGTCTCTGCCGTGGAGTAGCACGTGATGACCCTGCCGGGCCAGGGCACGTGCGGTCGCTTTCCCGATCCCATCCGTCGAGCCCGTGACCAGGATGGTCTGCTCTGCCATACAGTCCGGATGCACGCCATCCCTATTTGAACGTTTGTGCCGGACGGTGTGGGTGCCCGCCACGGCACCGGATCCCCCCCTCATCCTGGCCGCGATGAGCGGATCTGTATCGGGGCTGCTGCACCACATGAGAGGCTTTCCCTCAAAGAATGGTGCAGAGAAAAGCAAAAAGGTAATACCTTGCATCACCGAACTGTATCCATGGTGCGATACTCAGTCACGATGGACGATGACCTCGTGAAGAAGATCGATGGGATCTGCGGATCTCTCGGGATGTCCCGATCCGAATGGCTCAATGACCTCTGCATCAAGCACCTGGACGGTGAGATGGGCAGCGGCGTGCAGGCCATGGTCTCGGCGATAATCCCGGCCGATAGCGGTCCAGGGCACAACATGACCGACTACGAGGCTGCCTACGCCAACTTCGCGATCGATGTTCCTGAACATTTTAACTTCGGTTACGACGTCATCGACCGATGGGCCGAGCGAGACCGGAATAAGCTGGCGATGATCTGGGTGGACCAGCATGGAGAGGAGAAGAAGTACTCGTTCCGTGATCTCAAGAACCTCTCGAACGGTGCTGCAAACATCCTGCTGAAGTATGGTATCAAGAGGGGCGACCGGGTCATGTTGATGCTCCCACGGATCCCGGAGTGGTGGATCTTTGCGATCGCGCTCATCAAACTCGGGGCTATCTTCTGCCCGTGTCCGACGATGCTGACCCCAAAGGACATCAGGTACCGGATCGAGGTCGGGAAGTTCAGGATGGTCATCACTGATACTGAAAATGCCCCAAAGATCGATGAGATTGCCGATGAATGCCCGCTGCTCGAGACCCTCTTCCTGGCGGACGGGGAGCGTGAAGGTTGGGCGAGTTACCCGCACGAACTCAGATACCCTGCACCGGTATCCCGCCGCACGGTCAGCATGCCGGTGGCAAAGAAGACCCGGTCGACCGACCCGATGCTGATCTACTTCACCTCCGGCACCACCGGAGAGCCCAAGATGGTGCTGCACAACCACTCCTACCCGCTTGGACATATCGTGACCGCATCACTCTGGCAGGACGTCACGGTGAACGACCTTCATCTGACCTTCTCTGACACCGGATGGGCGAAATGCGCCTGGGGCAAGATCTTCGGGCAGTGGATCGCCGGGACTTGCATCCTTATCTACGATATCCGAGGAAAGTTCTCAGCAACCGAGCTGCTCCCGATCATGGAGAAGTACGAGGTGACCACGTTCTGTGCACCACCGACGGTCTACCGGATGCTGATCCTCGCCGACCTTGATAAGTTCGATTTCCGGGATCTTCGTCACTGCTGTAGCGCCGGCGAACCCCTGAACCCCGAGGTGATCCGCGTCTGGCAGTACGGCACCGGACAGGCCATCTACGAGGGGTATGGCCAGACCGAGACCGTCTGCTGCATCGCCACATTCCCATGTATGGAGCATAAACCCGGTTCCATGGGTAAACCCGCTCCCGGCTGGCGTATCGAGCTGCACGATGACGACGGAAATCCAGTCGGTGTCGGCGAAGAAGGAAGGATCGTCGTCAGGCTTGATCCCCGCCCGGTCGGGCTCTTCGTAGAATACCTGGATAACCCTGAGGCGAACCAGGCATCGTTCCAGAACGGGTTCTACTACACCGGCGATAAGGCATGCATGGATGAGGATGGCTACTTCTGGTTCGTCGGCCGTGACGACGACGTCATTAAGTCTTCCGGATACCGTATCGGGCCGTTCGAGGTGGAGAGCGCGCTCCTCGAACACCCGGCCGTCCAGGA
>JAAZOW010000342.1 GCA_012797575.1 Methanomicrobiales archaeon
ACCGGGATTGCAGTCTCAAGAGATGAAAAGCATACATCCTCCTTGATCTTCTTCCGGGGTGAGCCGGACGGTGCTGTATTTGTTGATGAGAAGGGAGAGCTCTTTGGCGATCCGGCCGTTCTGCATCTGGTTGACGGGGAAAAGTTTGATCTCTATGCAGTGGCACCGCAGATCGCTGATGCGCTGGTGTCACGCACCAGGATCTTTGATAAGAGCCACTTGAAGAGGAGCGGTCGCCTCGATATCCCGGTCATCGGCGCTCCCACCCGGCAGAGGGTGGGGGTGCTCTGCCTTGCTGTCTGTGACGGTCCGACGCCTCTTGCTGGGGCCCACGTTGCGATCCGGAAAGGCAAACTTGTCATCACGAGCGATGTGACAGACTTACGGGGCCGGGTCTGTTTCCGACTACTGAATGGACGCTACATCTGCGTAATTTCGGATCGGACGGGTGAGCGGAGGCGGAGTATCGTTGAGTTCTATAAACCCCAGGTAGAGATTTGTATTGACGTTGGGGGCACTGAGCATGAAGATGGATGAAGATGAAGAGCACGAATGGATGGCAGCAATCAGGAACCTCCTCATACAATCCAGGGAGCAGAAGGAGGAGAGTGGAGAGATAGCATCGCCCCTGCCCGGGGGTCAGTCCGGTGAGGGAGGGGTGCAGGGAGAGGTGGGTCTGGAAGACGGGGGGCAGTCGGACCCTTCACCCGAACCGGCACTGAGGGGAGCAGGCATCCGTTCATTCATCGACTCGGTGATCGGGTCAGGGGGTATCGGGGACGGGCACGCATCCGGAGATGGTGATCCACCCGGGAAACGCTCCGGGCGGATCGAGGGAGACAGTGCCGTGGTAGAACCGGTGATCCCGGACGAACCCCCGGAACACCGGGACCCCTTCGAGTTCCTGAGAGAGTGGAGGAGCAGGGCAGCAGCACCGGACACGGTCACCGAAGACTCCGGAACGGTGGCGGTTGATGCACTCGAAGAGCCAGACGAACCCACGGAACACCGGGACCCCTTCGAGTTCCTGAGAGAGTGGAGGGGCAGGGCAGCAGCACCGGACACGGTCACCGAAGACTCCGAAGCAGAGGCGGTTGATGCACTCGAAGAGCCAGGTGAACCCACGGAACACCGGGACCCCTTCGAGTTCCTGAGAGGATGGAGGGGTGGGGCAGCAGCACCGGAAACGGTCACTGAAGACTCCGGAGCGGTGGCGGTTGATGCACTCGAAGAGCCAGACGAACCCACGGAGCACCGGGACCCCTTCGAGTTCCTGAGAGGATGGAGGGGCGGGGCAGCAGCACCGGACACGGTCACCGAAGACTCCGGAGCGGTGGCGGCTGATACCTCGACAATCCCGGCACATGATCACCACGCCCTGTTCGGCTTCCATGGCCCGCAGGCGAGTGAGGAGCCTGAGATCGACGAAGATACATCTTCCAGCATAATGCCGACCGATGACCTCGAGCATCTGGCGGGCATGATCCTCCCAAAGGGCGCGACATTCAAGATCGAAGAGTTGCACATCAATCGCAGCGAACAGCAGTTTGATTTTGTCGACAACGCCCGGGTCGCATCAGAGTTTGACGAGCTCTTTTCCAGAGCGTACTCATCCACTACGCTTGCCGCAGCCGCGGCGACCATGACTGCAGAGGCCCAGGCCGAAAAGGCTTTAAAGGCCCGGTCTGGGCTCTTGAGCAGGCTCCAGCTCCCCATGACAGCGGAGGTGATCGAAGAATACAACCCCGTTCTCCATGGACCACTCGTTGACCTCTCGATGCGATCTTCACCGGAATTGGAAGAGATCGAACTCTACCCGGTAAACGAGCCGTATGCGTACATCCGAGTGACTTACAATAGTTCGACGCACGAGTACACCTACCATGTCCTTGAACCTGTGCTCACGCCCGGCGAACAGAGCCTCTTCGGAGAGATCAAGGAACGCCTCTTTGAGACGCTCGATATAGCCACCCGGGACCTCAACCACGATGAGGCGAGGGAGGCGCTCCGGGATGCAGCAAACGCAGTCGTAGCCGACTACGGGATCCACCTCGAGCCTCCCGGGCGGGAGAAGATCCTCTACCATGTCGAGAAGGAGTTCCTGGGCGACGGCCTGATCGATCCGGTGATGCATGATAAATACATCGAAGATATCTCCTGCGACGGTGTAGCGAGCACCATCTTCGTCTACCATACGACCTATGAATCGATGAAGACGGACCTTGCCTACCACGACGCTACCG
>JAAZOW010000286.1 GCA_012797575.1 Methanomicrobiales archaeon
CCGGGTATATCGGTGTCTTCTACGCCACCGTCGCCGGCCTCGTCGCAGGGTTCGCCATCGGCCTGATCACTGAATACTACACCTCCTTTGACCGGAAACCGACCCAGGAGATCGTGAAGTCGAGCGAGACGGGACCCGCCACCACCATCATCACCGGGTTTGCAAAGGGGATGGAGAGCACCACCTGGCCTGTCCTGATCATCGCCCTTGCTATCTACGTCTCATACTGGGCTGCCGGACTCTATGGTATCGCCATCGCCGCCGTCGGCATGCTCTCGACGCTCGGGATCTCCCTCTCGGTGGATGCGTACGGTCCTGTTGCCGATAACGCCGGCGGTATCGCCGAGATGTCCCACCAGAAACCGGAGGTCCGCGAGATCACC
Organism: Methanomicrobiales archaeon; assembly: GCA_012797575.1. GTDB lineage: Archaea > Halobacteriota > Methanomicrobia > Methanomicrobiales > Methanoculleaceae > Methanoculleus. Next base: position 384 of record JAAZOW010000286.1, read on the forward strand.
GATACACTGGATGCGGTTGGAAACACCACTGCAGCCATCGGCAAAGGGTTCGCCATCGGTTCCGCCGCCCTGACGGCGCTCGCCCTCTTCTCCGCCTACACCCAGGCGGTCGGTCTCACGATCATCGATGTCGCCGTCCCGAACGTCTTCATCGGGCTCCTGATCGGCGCGATGCTCCCGTTCCTCTTCTGCTCCATCACGATGATGGCGGTGAGCAAGGCGGCATACAGCATCGTCCACGAGGTCCGTCGCCAGTTCCGGGAGATCGCTGGCCTCATGGAGGGGACGGCCGACCCTGATTATGCCTCGTGCATTGCCATATCCACCCAGTCGGCGCTCCGTGAGATGATCGTGCCCGGCGTCCTCGCTGTCGTTGCACCGCTCGCCGTCGGGTTCGTCCTCGGTCCTGAAGCGCTCGGCGGCCTCCTCGTCGGTTCACTCGGAGCCGGGTTCCTCCTCGCCATCACGATGGCGAACGCCGGCGGGGCATGGGATAACGCAAAGAAGTTCATCGAGATGGGACACCTCGGTGGGAAGGGTTCAGATGCCCACAAGGCGGCGGTCGTCGGCGACACCGTGGGTGACCCCTTCAAGGACACATCAGGGCCTTCCCTGAATATTCTCATAAAACTGATGGCCATGGTCGCTCTGGTCTTTGCACCGCTGATCTTGGTCATCTGACCACTTTTTTACCAGACGGCGGTGTGGAGACTGTCGTCCTTCCGGAACCCCAGAAACGATCGGGATCCCTGGACCGCATCGATGACCCGGGCACCCGTCCTGTTCATGAGAACCTCGATGGGTATGCGCATCCGGGCGTCAAGGCACCCGTGGATGAGATCCCGCAGTGTCACCTCCGCCCGCAGCTCAGGGATGAGACGGTGCTGGAGAAGCCGAGTGTAGGTCTCGGCGAGCGGCGCCCCGGTGGTGATGTGGCGGTGGACGGCGTGGGCGGCGAGTTCTGCGGTCCGGTGGGCGTAGAAGATCCCCTCGCCGAGGATGGGGCTGGCGAATCCTCCGGCGTCGCCGACGAGGAGCGTCCCTCCGCAGGCGGGGGTGGGGATGTAGTTGCCAAACGATAGCGGAGAGGCCATCGGTCTTCGGTCTGTGAACGCAGAAAGACCGAGAGTCTTCAGGAATTCACCAAAACGGTCACGAAAACCCTTTCCGTTCTTTCGGATGAGACCTCCGAGGCCGACAACGATCGCGTCCCGGTTCGGGAAGACCCACCCGTAGCCCCACCTGCAGGCGGTGAGGAAGAGGTGGGGTGCCGCAAGGTCGCCGTCCAGACGGATAGACCCGCCCTCTTCAGCCAGCGCCTGTACCTCCTCACGGGGGATCGCCACCTCGAGCGCCAGCCCGAGGTTCTCCTGCCACCGTTTGCGGTCAACGATGTGTCCCGGGAGGGAGCGCCTGACTCGACTGTGGATCCCATCCGCCCCTATGATGATGGGGGCGGAGCAGCGGTCCCCCTCTGACGTCGTGATGGTGCGGCCAGCACGGTCGACGGCAACCACCTCCACATCTTCGTAGATGTCGGCCCCGGCCTCCCCCGCCCTCCGGGCAAGGTACGCGTCGTAGCGTTCCCGCCGGGTGAAGTAGAACGGTTCCGCGAGGTCTCCGGCGAGGGCACGGGTGCCTTCGATGTAGAGGGCGTAGGTCGTTCCGACAAAATCGATCAGATCTTCCTGCCTGAGGTCTGGAACCGGCAGAGAGAAGACCCGATCGAGGAATTTGACCGATTTCTGGCTGAGGCAACCCCCGCAGACCTTGTGCCGGGGATACTTCTGCTTCTCGAGGAGGGCCACCCGGTGACCGAACCCGGCGAGCAGGTAAGCAGCGGTGCTCCCGGCAGGCCCGCCCCCGATGACGAAGATATCGTAGTCAGAGCGACTCACAGGCTTCTCCCTCCCCTCGATCAGGGAAAACTCAGTACCCATCATTATCTTCTTCTCCCGGCCCCTTGAAGACTTCAGGAGGAGGATATGCACTGAAATCGGGTATAGTTTTCCCCCCCCAAAAAATATCGTCTGAGCGCCGCTCGCCCCGTATCAGCCCTGCAGGGGGGTGAGCGATCTGCACCAGATGTTCATATCCTCAAGCGAGCCGCAGATGTTGGTGCAGTCGGCAAGTGTTCCTGCGTAGGCATAGCCTGCGCGTGCAAAGGTGATGTTGGCCGGGTATGAACGGGCCCGGGCCACGGCAAACGTTGTCTGCACCCCGAGCGAGCGCATATCTTCCTCCATCCGTTGCAGGAGATACCCTGCAAACCCGCGTCCCCGGTAGTCGGGCAGTGTCGCAAAGCCGGTCATCTCCGCGAACCTTGCGCAGGCATCCACTTCCGCCGCGGCGACCGAGGCGATGCGGCCGCCGGGGTCGAGGATGCAGAAACATCGCAGGCTACCCTGCATCTCCCCTGCAAGGTAGGCCGGGTCATGGATGGGGACGGGGTAGGTCTCAAAGATGTCCCGGTAGATCGATGCAAGCGCCGGGGCATCTCCGGGTGCGATTGAGGTAGCGGCAAAACCGGGTTCGAGCGTCGCCGAGCCTGGAGCGCTCTTCCGACCCTTCTCCAGCGCGACTGCGAGAACGTCGTCGGTCCTGGCCGCATCGTCCTCCGGGGCGTCGATGTATCTCGCCATGTAGTAGCCGTCCACCTTTCCGCGGAATAGCCCCGGGAGACGTGCTCCGGGGGTGTAGCCGCACGCTACAAAGTGGTCATGGGCCGGAGCCGGGATCCTTGCGAATATCCGGGGGTATCCCCGATCTTTCGCGAGCGCGAGGAGCCGGTCGGTGATCCCGGGAAGGTCTGCCAGGTCCAGGTGGTAGAGAAAGATGCGGTCGTTGTACGGACCATGGTGGATCAGGCTTCGCCCGAGTTTTGTGATGGTGTCGGCATGAGCGCCTCTGCGCGGACGATGCGATCTCTGGCCAGGCAGCCGCCCGGGAGGAGGATAGGTTTTCTTTGCCGCGTGCCGCCGTGATGCGGCATCGGCACCGGTTCGAGATATGTGGTCTTTTTGATCGTGTAGAGAACTGAACATGCTGTTCCCGGGATCATATATTGTTAATAATATATAATTAACCCGGATATTCTACCCTCCGAGCACCGGGAGAAAGCACATTTAGATCGCGTGAGCAGCCTCCTCCTGAGAGGATCGCCGACAAAAAAATGGGCTAAGGTTGTTACCCTACCCGCCCGAACTCTTCGTTCACGTCAGCGGCAGATTGGTAGTTCCGCTTGCTGAACCGGTCGAGTGCTGCGATCACGTCTGCGGAGGCGTTATGCTCCCGTGCATGGTTGATCAGATCCTCCCTTCCTGCCGGATACCGTATGTCTTTGAGGTAGACCTGCAGGTCAGCGGCAGAGAGATGCCTTTGAGGTGGTTCAGGGGCCGAGGCAGGGCGTTCGCTCTCTGCTGTCACCGGGATCTCCTTCCCCTCTACCCTCTCTGCCTTGATGGGCATCTCTTCGCTTGCAGGCCGATCACGCACCTCCACCCGCTCGGTCGTGACAACCTCACGGGGCGGTGGTTCCGTCCGGGCCACGGCCCGCGCCTCTTCCTGGCTCGGGGGGCCCATGGGCCGGGTCGACTCTATCAGGTCCCAGTTTGCCTCCCTTGGCCACTCATCCTCCGCGAAGCCGGGATCGTTGTCGACCTTGTATTTGCTTATGTTGACCACAAAAACTTCATCGCCCGGCCGGTAGACCATCGCCTCGATGGGGATCGCAAAGAATTTCGCTCCGAGGCCGAGCATGCCCCCGGTCCTGAGCACCGCGTAGACCACCCTGCCGGAGGGCAG
>JAAZOW010000022.1 GCA_012797575.1 Methanomicrobiales archaeon
ATCTGCTTCTTCAGGGCAGGTACTGCCTGAGCAGAGTGATCGAGCGCCCCTGTAGCTCAGACTGGGAGAGCGCCAGACTGAAGATCTGGTTGTCCCCGGTTCAAATCCGGGCGGGGGCACTCCAACAGTTGGTTTAGAATCTAATTTTGAAAAGAAGCCTTTTCTATCGAGTTCGTCCTCTCACAATCCTGCTCAAGAGGAGGTCTACAGTCGGCGAGGCCTCCGGGTGTGTGTGAGTATCCTGATACCAACAAATCCCGTTACTGTTATCAGAACCGGCTTTCAATACCAATGCCCGGGCACCAAAAACCACATTCACAGGTTGCCTACAATCGACGATCTCCCCTTGCCTTGAGTGTTTATACCTCGGGCACGAGGTGAGGAGCGATGCGGGGCGTGTGGGTATCAGAATGCGGTAACGGATGGAAAAAAGGGTTAGTGATCCTCGCGGGGCCACGTGGGTGACATTACCGCCTCGGTGTCCCGGGTGCATTGTCCCGCTGGGCCGGGGCGTTACCTGATCCTGGTTATAAGTGACACCGACCCCTGGAGGGCCCGGTTCGGGTGCGCCGCTATGCGTCGCTTTGCGTCACCCGGGCCGTTCTTTTTTCTGTAGTGGCGGGCTGCTTTCCCGGTGCCGGTGCCGGAATACGCGCCGTTACGCGCTCCGTTAGGGTTCGGAGTGTCTCGGTAACTGCCGCTTATTGTCTTGGTCTGGGGCACGGTCCCGTCACGCCGGCCGGCCGTCGCTGTTCCGCTTTGTCTCGCTATGTCTCGCTTCGTGTCGTCTGTGTGGGGGTGATTCAGGTTATAAGTGTCATCTCCGGGGCCCGTGGGGCCGTAACGGTGGCTTATCCGGGCTTCGTTAGGACTCCGGATGCCGGCACCAGGACGCACAGCCCTCGTCCTCGGCGAGGAAGATCAACCGTTCGGTGACCATGGGTTCTTCACGGAGCCCTTCCGGCCCGAGGAGCATGACTACCTCGCGCGCGTAGCACCATGATTCCCGATCCCTCGTTGAGATTTTGGGGATGGAACTCGATGCCAACGCAGGCCGGGCTAGGCCGGGTTATTTATCCGTTCTTTTTCAACACAATATACTGCCGGAGAAGATCCGCGATATCGTCACGGAACTTGCTTCCCCCGTCCTTAAGTTTTTGTTGGACTTCCTGTGCAATCTGGCCGTGTTGGTTCTGGTAAAATTCGTAGAGGGTCTTAACAATCGGCGCGAATTCCTCGTCATCAGCTCGCACGAGTGCATCCAAGTAAGCAGCTCGGTGTTCCCGCCCAAGATAGAGTGTCGGGTATCCGGAACGTTCCAGGATGAAGTTCATTAATGCTCGTCCCACTCGCCCGTTTCCGTCAACGAAGGGGTGGATAATCTCGAATTTTGTATGGAGCAGGATCGCGAGTTCGAAGGGGTTGAGAGTCTTCCTGTTCTGCCGATACCATCTGATGAGGTTCTGCATTTCATCAGGCACGAGGATTGCGGGCGGCGGCTGATAATCGACGTTTGCTATACCAACCTGGATGTTCCGGTAGTTCCCCGGATCCCGAAGGATATGGTTCATCAAGATTTCGTGGATCTTTTTGATAAACGCCTCAGTGATGTCCCCGGTATATCCGCTGAGGTGCTTCCCGAGGGTAATATAGTTGAGGACTTCGTACACCTCGTCCATTCTCTTCCCGGCTGGCGAGATGTTGTGTTCTAGGAGTTCCTGCGCTTCTCGAAAGGTGATGGTGTTTCCCTCAATCGCGGTCGTACCTTGGACATACCGGACGTACATCGCATCTTGGTATCGTTCACTCTCGTCTGGATAGAGATCCTCGAACAGATCATAGAAGTAGCGCAAGCTCTCGAGGTTGGTGGCCTTGTTCCGATCAAGGACGGTGAGGGTATAGTGTTCCAGCCGATAGTCAAGATATTTGGTTAACCTCGATGAGAAGAGATCGAGCAGTTTCACTGAAAAGTCCTGTGGCTCGACCTTTTCGAGTCTACCCACGTATGTCTGAACCGAAAGCGATTTGGAGTTAACTTTTACCCTATCTCGAAGATACAGGTATTTATTGCCTTTAATTACCTTTATTGTCAGTTCTACCATGCTTCTTTTAATATCGGTCGCAATGGGTGAAAATAGTATTGTGAGGTTAACTCAGTCGACCCAGTTAAGATCTTAGACGGGGGCGGGCGTCAGGTCTTGGGCGAATGTGTCCCACCATGTCCCGCTTGGCCCGAGACGGAGGCCTGCCGCAGCCGGGTCCGGTAAGGGACCCCGTCGTGTCGGCCATCTCGCGCCGCCTGGTAACATGCGTTACAGACCCCGCG
>JAAZOW010000284.1 GCA_012797575.1 Methanomicrobiales archaeon
CCGGTGACTGCTGCAATCAGCCAATCCCCGAGCGCCGGTATGTAGCCGAAGGGGGCGTAGATCAGGAATGCCACAGCGGCTATCATCGAGAGCTGCATCACCCGGGGATCGTCGTGGAGCAGGTGCTTTGCGGTGATGTAGAGGAACGGCACTGAGAGGAGGGTGAGCGCCGGGTACATGATGTTGTTGGTGGAGAGGTGGTAGGGAAGCTCGAGGAAGAGATAGCCGACGATGCTTGCCCACCCGCCGATAGCGAAGTACTTCCGGAACCTGCCTGGAATGAGGAATATGAGAAAGCAGGCACAGGAGATCAGCACCAGGTAATTCTTCATCCTCTCACTCTTCGGTGTACGCGGCATTAAGCATTTGTGCGCCCAATCTGGCCAGATCGCCGGGGTGCGCTGTTCCGGCCTCATGCCCCCCACAAGTTAATTTTGGTAGGTAGCCAATTAGCTATAATGATGTTCTGTCCGCAGTGCAAAGGCCTGATGATATCATCCGGTGGCCAGTTGAAGTGCAAAAAGTGTGGTTATATCAGGGATTTCAATAATTCTGACCGATTGAAGAAGACGGACAAACGTGTGGAGAAAGAGATCACCATCATCGATGACGTGGAGGAGATAGCAACGCTCCCGACCACGACGATCAAGTGTCCGGAGTGCGAGTGCATAACGGCATACTGGTGGCTGAGGCAGCTCCGGGCGGCAGATGAGAGCGAAGTCAGGTTTTACCGTTGCACCGCCTGCGGTAAGACGTGGCGCGAGTATGACTGATCCTGGGCGGCCGCATACAACCACCTTTTCTTTCTCCTTGTTCATCGATCAGGGTTTTGGGTGACGAATTACCGCGCATCGTTTGGGCGGGGTTCCTTGCGAGTGTACCGGAACGGCCAGGGAGATTGAGACTCAGGTTTGTTGTAGATGCTTGGAAAACAGCCGATAGCCTGAGAATTTGGCATTCGTGGTAAGAGCGGCACTGCTCTGATCTCTCTTGCACCGCAAAAACCCTTCACCCCCTTCCCGCGCGGAGACTTGAGCGGTCTTTCGAGCCCGCTCATGGAAAATGGGGTGTGAGGGAGATTCAGGATCAGTTCTTCTTCGCCTTTTCCGAGGCCTTTTCTTGTTTCTTCTCAGAAGACTTTGACTTTTTATCCTTTGCCATAGAAGACACACCTCCCTCCCGAGGTGGGATATATCTACTCTCAATCAGTCTGGATATATATTTTGTGCTTCAAGAGTCATCTGATCTAGAAATAAGGAGTGAATGAGTCATTATTATCGCAATATGGCCTGAACCGTCGAGGGATCGCGCCGGGGGGCGCGGATCGGTTATGCGCCCCTCCTGATGCCGGGCAGCATATAGAGCGCAATCAGGGACAGGCCCCCGATCACCTCGGCTGCGAAGACAAGATCCATAGCTGGTATAGCGCCTATCGCGCCCGGGAGCCCCGGGAGCCACCCGGGATCGACATACATGCTGGTCGAGGCCGCACCCGGTTCCGCAAGCCAGTCGACGAAGAGCGCAGCACCGACCGTGAGCATGATGACTGCCATGAGGATGAAGATGAGCAGCCCAAGAATCTCAATCTTCTGCACCTGCCTTCCCGCCACCCGTGCCGGTGTCTTCCTGGCCCCCGGGGTGACGAACGGCAGAAAGATCCCGGCTGTTATCACCGTACTTCCTAGAAACGCCCCTCCTGGTGTCAGGTGACCGTATGCTGCATACAGCCCGAGCATCAGGGCAAAGATGACGCCAAAGGTCGTCCAGACCATCTTATGCAGACACTCCACCCCCTTGGCACCCCTCTCCAGCAACCTCCTGTATCGGGCGCGCAGGCAGTGCATGGTGCCTGATCGCCGCAGCTGGATGAGGTATATCTTCAATCCCCCGCTTCGTCCGTGTAGAATCCTGGATAGTCACCTGCAAAAACACCAGATATGATTCTACATGATTGAACATGATAGTATTATGATCCAGGCTTAGTACTTAAACCTATCTGGACGCGAACCACCACGTCTCAGAGACTCCCGCTGGAGTGGCTGGCGGGTCCACCCCGGGCGTATTATGGGCACAGAAACCCGGAGAACTTTTTTGCAATCTCCAAAATCACCAAGACTTTTATCGTTTTTGCACCAATAAGCATAAGAATGGCTCGTCTCTTTCTCGGAAAGATCATGCTCCGCTGGTGTGACTCCTGTCATACCCCTGTGCTCGGCACGACCTGCGCCTGCGGCGCCCAGACCCGCCCGGTAGCCGTCACGCCGCCTGGAGATGCCCGCCCTGCGTTCCCTGATGACGTCGAGCGGATCAACCGCATATACGAAGAACACTTCGGGGCGCCGCTGATACCAAAAGGACATCTCGCGCTCCTCAATAAAGTGCCTGCTGAGGACCGCATGGATGAGATCGTCCTCGGCGGCGCGGTCGTGGGCGCGGTCCGCTACATCCCTGAGGAGCGATGCTGGGAACCTCTGCCGCGCCCGAGTGCTGCGCTCCTGATGCAGCCGACGAGACGCTCCGTTGTCGTGAGTGACGGTGCAGTCCCATCCATCAGGGACGAGGGGGCAAGCGTCCTCGCCCCGGGCCTCGTCTCCATCGATCCAGCCGTTGCCGAGGGCGACCCGGTCTTTATCCAGGCGGGGACCGGTGAGTGCATCGGTGTCGGCAGGGCGAAGGTCGATGCTGCCACCGCCGGAACGATGGAGAGGGGGGTGATCGTCCGGACGCGCAGGAATGCCCCCTCGGTCTGCGTCCCGGGCAGGGCCACATGGGAGGATGCCGTCGCGGCGAACGAGCCCATCCTCACAGACTACGAGTCTGCAAGCATCCAGTTCGTCCAGAACGTGGCGGAGAAGAACCCGCTACCGCCCACGGTCTCCTACTCCGGCGGAAAAGATAGCCTTGCCACCCTCCTCATCGTCAAAAAAGCGCTCGGACCGGTGCCGCTCCTCTTTGCCGATACCGGGCTTGAGCTCCCCGAGACCTACGAGAACGTGGATGCGGTTGCTGACCGCTACGGACTCGAGGTTCTCCGGATCCACGACGAAGGAGCGTTCTGGGAAGAGTTCGTGGAACGTGGCCCTCCCGCCGTCGACGACCGCTGGTGCTGCCACGTCTGCAAACTCCACCCCCTCAGCCGCCTGATCGATGAACACTTGGGAGAATGCCTCTCGTTCATCGGACAGCGGAAATACGAATCGGTGCGGCGGATGCAGAGCAGGCGGGTCTGGCGGAATCCCCGTATCCCTCAGCAGCTCTCCGCAGCCCCGATCCAGCAATGGACGGCGATGCATGTCTGGCTCTACATCTTCCGTGAGAAGGCTCCCTACAACACCCTCTACGAGCGGGGGCTCGACCGTATCGGGTGCTACCTCTGCCCCTCAAGCGACCTTGCCACGCTTGATGTGATCAGGAGCACCTTCCCGGAGCTCTGGTCGACCTGGCTTGAGAAACTCATCTGGTGGCAGGAGAGGCAGGGGCTGCCCCCCGACTGGATCGAACGCGGACTGTGGCGGAGGCGGGGGGATGCAGATGAGGAAGGGGATAGCTACAACTGATTGTGGATCCCCAAAACCCCCAGAGCCTCGGATGGATCCCGTCCGACCCTCTGGATGATCGGCCCGAAGCCAATCGGATCCCCTCACACCCCCCCTGGACAGGGTTTGAGACGGGTCAGTTATCGTTGGTATGCTTCTGCAGCTCCTGCTCCCGGAGGACGTTTCGCTGGATCTTTCCTGATAAGGTCTTTGGGAGTTCTGGTACAAACTCGATAGATCTCGGGTACTTGTACGGAGCGGTGATATTTCTGACATGTGCC
>JAAZOW010000189.1 GCA_012797575.1 Methanomicrobiales archaeon
TATCGAGGCCGCCTGTCCTTCCCCGGTCAGGATCCGCCCGCCCCGAGGGGTCACCTCCTCTGGCCCCTCTCCTAATAATACCTTACCCATCATACCGCCGCACACCCGGGCGGTGGGGAAGAGGTGCTGATTGGTATCGGTCGCCAGAGGTGGTTATAAGCGGCATCACCGGCCTTCAGGGCGGGTGCGGCTCCCACCTGATGCAGGCGCGGCGCACCTGATGCCTGAGCACCAGCCCCTCTCCCCCCTCCCCGGTGAAGCGTGCGGCAAGGTATGCTCTGAGGGTCTCCTCCTGTTCCGCGGTCTCGATGAGGAGCCGCCCCCGGAACGCATCCACCCCGGCATCGAGGTCGGGAACGCTGAACCTGTGCTCATACGAGGAGACCGAGACGTCGGGGTGGATGCCCATCTGGTGGAGGAGGTTTTCGATGACATCTGCCTTCGGTCCGGGCTGGTACGGCACTCCGTGGAGATCCGGCCAGGTATCGAGCATGACCTGCTCCCAGTAGGGCAGCCCGGCGAAGTGGAAGACCGCGACGGTCCCCGAGCAGACACGGTTCATCCTCTCTATAGCCGTCCGCAGGTCCGGCATCCCGAGCGAGAATGATGCAAAGGCGATATCGTAGGGCGGATCGAGGTCACGATCCAGGTCGATCTCTTCCCAGTGCCCGCCGACGATCGCCACATTCTCGATACCGGCTTCCCTGACGGTCTGCCGCAGGACTTCGCGCATCGCCCGAGCTGGTTCGACCGCCGTGACCGCTGCCGCCTGCCGGGAGAGCGGGATAGCGATCGCGCCCGCGCCGGCCCCGATATCGAGGATACGGGACTCTGGGGTGACCGGGAGGGAGGAGATGACCCAGGCGACGCGTCCGCAGTCATCCTCGGAGGAGGCGGCACGGCTCCTGGCCTTCTTGCGGTCGTCCCAGAAGTCAGAACATCCTCGGTTCCTCTTCAGGGCGGTGCTCGTCTCCATCCTGGAGCGCCAGACGTCGTTCCAGTCGGCCTCTGTAGCTACATCTGAGGTGGCCATTCATCCAATGGTGGAGCGGGGGTGAGCAAAAATGTAGTTATGTCTCTCTCCGGCTGAGCGGTACCATACTGGCCTACCTGGCGATCGGGGCCTTCGAGATGGCGGCACCCCCGTCGCCCCGGAGACCGGCCTCCGCGGCCAGCACCGAGAGGCCGAGCTGAGCGTTCCTCCGTGCGTAGTCAAATGATACGTGGTCGATGGTATCCTCCGGGGTATGGGCTGGACCGTGCTCCTCGGAGTGGGTCGTCACCGCCGGAAACCCCCGCACCTGGAAGGACGTATGGTCCGACTCACAGGTATGGACGTTTGTGGTCAGGGTGAAGTTCGTGGCGTAGATGGTGTTATGATCGATCATGAGCGCTGCGATATCCGCGGATCGCTCGTCGTATATGATATCGAGGACCGAACGGTTCTCCGGGTCGTAGCAGGTCGAGTCGAAGTTGATGTAGAGGGTTATCGGGTCCGACGATCTGGCCGCGTGCTCGACGTAGTCTATGCTACCGTAACAGCCGTCTTCCTCGGCGTTCCAGAGTGCGAACCGCATGGTTCGGTCAAACGAGTGCCCGCTCATCACCCGGGCAAGCTCCAGGACGATCGCGACACCGCACCCGTTATCGGTAGCCCCGGGCGCCCGGGCAAGATCAGAAGATATGCTGTCGTAGTGCGCTCCCACCATCACGACCTCGTCGGAGGTGTTGGCACTCCCCGGGAGCGTCGCGATGACGTTGTTGAGGCACCCTCCCTGGAACTCCACCTCAAGCCCCGGTATATCGGTGAGTCTTGCGTAGAGGTACTCGCCCGCTGCCCGGTTTCCGCCCGACCCGAACGCCCGTGTCGGGATCTCCTGCAGGGCAGACACCGTGTGCTGGAGCTCGGATTCATCGATCTCGGCGATGATCTCCGCTATGGCAGGGTCATACTCCGGCTTCTCCTCGGCCCTGCCGGCGGCGCTCGCTGGAGCAACCGCAAGAAGGACTGCGATGCCAGCGATCAGTAATGCGCAGGGCAGCGCCTTTGTGGATAGGTTATCCTGACGGTGCACAGTTATCACACAGAGGGTGCCGATCCGGGACCCGGTGACATATACCTTTGCCCTGGCGGCGGAAGATCTCCTGATCGGTAGAAGGCGACGCAAACGGAGCGGATGCCCGGGATACGGCACCTGACCCCTGATTCCGTCCGCGTGACCAGGTATATACCCCATGAGGAAGACTGATCTGTACGTCCGGGGGTCCGGGGAGAGATCGTCATGCCAGAGCGACCATCAGCAGGTGATGAGTCAACCCTCTTTCGGTGGATGAGGCTTGAGATCGGCAGGATCAACGATGGAGTTGTGGTGGAGCGGAAGCGCCTCTCCCACCTCCTGAGGGAGGAGCACCCCTCATCCACCACGAAAGGCGGGAGCGAGTACACCTTCGACCGGGATGTCCTGCTCCAGCTGGAACAGGCCCTCCCTGGAGAGCTACAGAGACGGCTCCGGCTCCCGATCCTCTTCTACTTCGACTCAACGGTCCCGGATAGCTTCTTCCTCGCGGACGAGGCTGCCCTGCAGGCCCTCCAGCACGTAAAGGAGGTCAGTCCTCTCCGGAGGATGCGGGACGGGAGGCTCTGGGTGGCGAAACCCATCGTGTACGCCATCATGAACCGGTATCCGACGGCCGTGCAGATCGTGATGAGGTAAGGGTGGGATGTGTCAGAAGAGAGGGGGGATCTGATCCATCGATCCCCTGACCTCCGGCAGGGGATCTGTCGGCCAGACCCCGGACTGGCGGATGGTGTCGTATGCGGCCGGTGAGATCTCCCCGGACCGGTCGATGGGCCTCTGGGTCTCACCGCCCGGTGAGGGTGCGGCGGTGCGATTGTCCTGCGGCCCGATGGCGATGCAGGCAACGAGTCCAGCGATGATGATCGCCTGGATGGTCACAGTCAGTCGAACAGCTATCTTCTGCTGGTCTATGTCAGTCACCTCGCATGCCGAGTGGTGGGGATTCTATTTAAATCTTGTTGAAAATATAAAAATATGTTCCCTCTACGCTCATCCATCTCCCACGCGTGATAGCAGATTCCCAGGCAACCCTGCGTCCGGCACACCTCCCCCGGTGACCCCGGCAGCGGGCAGAAAGCGGCCCGCATCCCCGGATCCTGACCGCACCAGCCGAGGTTCAATAGGGCCTCACTTCTTGATGTGCCATCCCCCCGTCGCCCCGGGGATGCAGTCGATCTCAGGGGAGTAGGGCTTGATATCCAGCACCGGGGTGCCGTCGAGGGCATCGAGCCCCCGGACCACCAGGACGCCGCCATCTCGCCGGACCAGATCGACGATCCCAAAACCGATCGGGTTTGGGCGGGCTGGCGAGCGGGTGGAAAAGACTCCTCGGGCCCGGGTCTCCCCCGGCGGCTTTGCGAAGAGATGCCCCCGCTCCGCCCTATCGAGCCAGTAGAGCACGATGAGGTGGCTGCTCCGCTCAACCCCCTCAAGCCCGGGGATGTATGCATCGTCGATGTGGATCTCTGCGAGGATATCCGCCGCCAGCCGACCCTGGCGCGGGGCATCGCCCCGCTCCTGATAGGGGGACTGGATGAGACCGATGGGGACGCACTCCATTACAACCATGCCTCTACACCCTCCCTGGCCTCGAATCAAGCACCTCATTGCAGAGCCGATCCACGACCTGAATATAGGGGTGCTCCCGTGGCACGCTCTCGAACCCGACCGCTGCAAAGCCCTGCACCAGCTGCCGCACCTCGTCGGCGAGGACCATCAGGTGTTCTTTTCTGATACGGTACCGGCCGGTGAGCTGGCGCACGACCAGCTCTGAGTCAGATCTGACCTTGAGCCTTCCCTGCGTGAACGCCTGGGCGGCACGAAGACCGTTGATCACGGCGCGGTACTCGGCCACGTTGTTGGTCGTTATCCCGATGTACCCGGAATCGCTGGCAGCGATGGATCCTCCCTGCACGATCACGTATGCCCAGGCGGCATCTCCAGGGTTTCCCCGTGATGCGCCGTCGGTGTACAGCGTCACCGTATCGGATGCTGTCACCCTCGCCTCCTCCGACTCTTTGCAATGAGCATCATCCATCGATCATCCGATCTCTGGAGGGTTATTGATATCGCTTCTCCGGGAGAGGCGGGTCGCTGACCGAAAGATGTTCATGGGAGGGTGGTGAAGGCATGGTCCATGCTGGGTTCGGGCCGGATCGTTGAGGATAGAGCGCTACGAGATAAAATCGGTGTCTTTGAAGATCGAACCGATGCTGGAAGACGGCTGGCATCCATCCTCTCATCGATGGAGACGATCGAGGACGCGGTGATCTGCGCCATCCCTGCCGGGGGGGTGCCGCCGGGACTTGAGGTGGTGCGGGTGCTCAAGGCACCGCTCCGGATCGCGGTGGTGCGGAAGGTGCAGATCCCCTGGAACCCCGAGGCCGGGTTCGGTGCCGTGACATGGGATGGACGGGTCTTTCTGAACCGCGCTCTCATGGCCGGGCTCGATCTCTCGGAGGCCGATGTGGAAGCTGCGATAGCGAAGGCAAAATGGAGCGTCGAAGAGCGGATCGA
>JAAZOW010000198.1 GCA_012797575.1 Methanomicrobiales archaeon
GGCGAGCACCCGATCCCTTCGGGCGGCGCTCCGGCTTGCCACGTGGACGCCGTGACGTTTGAGGCCCGATTCGATGCCCATGTGCAGATCGGCGATGACCAGCACGCGCCGGTCACGTTCGACCAGGAGGGCGGGGCCGTTCTCGATAAAATGAAGGCGCATATCGTGTTATAGTGGTTTCACCGTATCCGGTGTGGGTTGATAACATTCGCCCGCGGCGATGAGGTCTTCAAGCGCTCGCCGCGCCTCCCGGGCGGAGAGGCCTGACCGCACCCCGCGGGCGATGGCATCGCTCTCAGAGATCTCCTCAGACCCGAGGGCGGCAAGGAGGATCTCCCGCCCGATGAGGGGTGCCACGTCCCAAGGGGCAATATCAGGGCGGAGACTCTCCAGCGCCACCCGCACCATCTCTGCCATATCCCTGACATCCTCCTCCGTGGTCCCGTAGAGCCCGATTGTCGCCCTGATCCGCTCGTCACCGTCTCCAGAAAGACCTCTCTCGAGCGCTTCGAGCCTATCGAGCGTCACCCCGGCGGTCTTCTGCGTCCAGAGATCACGGGCGGTGCGGTCCACCACGGTGATCGCTTCAGCGGCTATGGTCGTATACGCCCGGGGCCCGGAGCCCATGAGCGCTGCCCGGCCGGTGATGGCGACGAACGCCGGCGGTTTGATGTAGCCGAGCGTCTCAACCGCGTCGGGGTTCTGCCAGTCGGCCGAGACCCTGAACGTATCGGTAGGGTCGGCCACCCGGGCCTGCATGACGTCGCCGCTCCCCCTTCTCGAGGTAAGGGTGCCGATGACGAAGACGCGGCGACACCAGGCGCCGGCGGGCGTCACCACGTATGACGCGTCCCCGGACTCCACCGTATGCCTTGCGGCGGTGAACTCCCGTGCAAATACCCGTTCTGCAGGCTCCATATCAGTCATCTGTTCTCCGGGCGAGTGCCCCCGGTATCTCCGCAATCTCTCTAGATCATGTTCTCCCCCAACCCTCTAAAAAGGATCACCGGGGGAGGTGACGATGCTTTTACAATGCACGAGCACCAATTTCTATATGAATGGAAGGTAACCACACCATCTGGATAGAGAAGTACCGGCCCCGGAGACTCGATGAGATGGTCGGCCAGCAGGATATCGTGGTGCGCCTTCAATCCTACGTGAGGGCCGGCAGTCTGCCGCACCTCCTCTTCACCGGGAGCGCAGGGATCGGTAAGACGACCGCTGCGGTGGCGCTCGCTCGGGAGCTCTTCGGTGAGTCCTGGCAGATGAACTTCCGGGAGATGAACGCCTCGGATGAGCGCGGCATCGACGTCGTCAGGAACCAGATCAAGGAGTTCGCCCGGACATCGCCGCTCGCCGGCGCGACGTTCAAGGTCCTCTTCCTGGATGAGGCGGATGCGCTCACCACGGACGCCCAGGCAGCTCTGCGCAGGACCATGGAGACCTACGCCCGGACCTGCCGGTTCATCCTTTCGTGCAACTACTCCTCAAAGATCATCGATCCCATCCAGAGCCGATGTGCCATTTACCGGTTCAGGCCGCTCGACCGGGAGGCGGTCATCGAGGAGATCACGAGGATCGCCGCTATCGAGGGTCTCGCCGTCACGGATGGGGCGCTCGATGCCATCGTCTATGTCGCCTCCGGCGATATGCGAAAGGCGATCAACGCCCTGCAGGGGGCGGCCATCCTCCGGTCCGATATCGATGAGGAGATGATCTACGAGATCACCGCGACGGCCCGCCCGGATGAGATCGATAAACTCCTCGATCTTTCGATAGCAGGACAGTTCAACGAGGCCGAGCATGAGCTCTCCGAGCTGATCCGCGGCCGGGGCATCGCCCCAAATGAGCTCATCAACCAGTGCTATCGCGCACTGGTCCGGCGCGATATTCCGCGACCGCTCAAGGTGAGACTGATCGATGCCCTCGGCGAGACCGATTTCCGCCTCTCGGAGGGGGCGAGCAGTGATATCCAGATGGAGGCGCTGCTCGCCAGGTTTGTCCTTGTTGCTGAGCAGTACCGTTGAGGGATCTGACCGTGTCTAGAGAGATCACCGTCGAGGTCACCGACGTCGTCGGCGAGTGGACGAAGTTTCTGAAGAAGCAGTACAGGCGGGAGCTCGCCGAGCTCTCCCGCGAGTACCCACACAACCGGTCGCTCGTCATTGACTATCGGACGATCCTGAATAACCGGCTGGCGTTTGAGCTTCTACGGAGTCCCGGGAAGGTCATCGGGGATCTGCGGGATGCGATCATCCAGAATAAGCTCATCAAGCTCAAGGATGGCGAGGATCCTGAGCTCATCAATATCCGGTTCACGAACCTGCCGCAGAGGACCAACGTCCGGGATATACGGGCTGAACAGATCAACACCTTCGTCGCGATCGAGGGGATCCTCCGGAAGACCACCGAGGTGCGCCCCCGGATCGTCAGTGCGGTCTTCCGATGCCGGACCTGCGGGAAACTCACCGATCCGGTCGCCCAGAGCTACGGGCGGTTCGACGAACCGGATTTCTGCCCGAACTGTGAGAGGAAGACCCGTCTTGACCTGGTCATGAACCGGTGTCGGTTCGTCGATACCCAGAAACTCCGGATCCAGGAGTCGCCCGAGGGTCTCCGGGGCGGTGAGCAGCCCCAGACGCTCGATGTCGATGCCACCGACGATATCACCGGGCTGGTCGCGCCCGGCGATCGGGTCGTGGTGAACGGTATCCTCCGGTCCGTGCAGAGGATCAATTACGGCCAGAAGAGCACGCTCTTTGATGTCTACCTTGAGTGCAACTTCATCGAGATCGCGGAGAAGGAGTTTGAGGAGA
Organism: Methanomicrobiales archaeon; assembly: GCA_012797575.1. Lineage (GTDB taxonomy): Archaea > Halobacteriota > Methanomicrobia > Methanomicrobiales > Methanoculleaceae > Methanoculleus. Next base: position 2,817 of record JAAZOW010000198.1, read on the forward strand.
TAGCGATCACCGAGGAGGACGAGACGGAGATCAGGGCGCTCGCCCGTGATCCGATGGTCTACAAAAAGATCACCCGGTCGATCGCGCCGACGATCTATGGTACCGATGACGTGAAGGAGGCGATCGCGCTCCAGCTCTTCGGTGGTATCGCGAAGGATATGCCGGACGGTTCCCGCCTCCGTGGGGATATCCATGTCCTCCTGGTCGGGGATCCGGGTATAGCAAAGAGTCAGATCCTCCGATACGTCGTGAAGCTCTCGCCCCGAGGTATCTATACGAGCGGCAAGTCATCGACATCGGCCGGTCTGACGGCGACGGCCGTCAAGGACGAGTTCGGTGATGGCCGCTGGACGTTGGAGGCCGGTGCACTGGTTCTTGCCGATATGGGGATCGCGGCCGTCGATGAGATGGATAAGATGGCGAGGGAGGATCGGAGTGCGCTGCACGAGGCGATGGAGCAGCAATCTATCAGTTTGGCCAAGGCCGGCATCACTGCGACCCTGAAGTCCCGGTGCGCACTCCTCGGTGCGGCGAACCCGAAGTTGGGCCGGTTCGACCAGTTCGTCCCGATCGCTGAGCAGATCAATATGCCTCCTTCACTCCTCTCGCGGTTTGATCTCATCTTTGTGATGACC
>JAAZOW010000224.1 GCA_012797575.1 Methanomicrobiales archaeon
ACCTTCATCCAGTTCTTTGAAAATCTTTTCTTCCGGGATAGGCTTCTCTGTAATTTCTTGATCTTCTCTTTTGATTGCTCAAAGAATCGGGGATTCTCGATTGCCGTGCCATCACTATCAACCGCAAATGAGGTTAATCCAACGTCAATTCCAACCGAGCGACCCTCCTTCTTTGGCTCGGAGACCTCCCGCTCCGCCCCGAGAGCCCCACGAGTTAAAGGCGATTCGTACAACTCATGAGATGGTGTCTGGATGGTGGGTAGTGTTCTACGAAATGCCTGGTCATCCAGGATCCCATTCGGGTGTCTGCGCCTGCATGCACTCGGTGGGATGGTGGAGAGAGGTCTCCCTCTCCCCATGGTGATAGCTGTCAGCAGTCCACAGCATGAGGGTGTGCTCTTGTGAGGAGAGATCGGGTCCGGCACCAAACTCGCCAGGAAAGAACGATAGATGGAATCAGGCTTAATAGGAGCCTGCCAATGGAAACATCGAGTATCAGGTATATGCTGGAGCACTGCCGGATGGTGGATCGGGTGACTACAGTTCCTGGATACCCGGGGCGATCAGGATCTCCGACCCGGTCAGGCATGTGCTTTATCGCCGAGTCGGGCCAATGGCATAAGGGTGAGACTGCTCTTCGAGCTCTCCGGCGAGCACCCGGACCTCCCGGTTGCAGAGCTGGAGTGTGTGGGCAGGGTTCTTGATACCCGCGCCCAGGTAGCGGTTGCCGAGTGCCCGGACCCTCAGGCCGCCAGACGCCTTGCCCTGACCCATGTGGTGTTGGAGTACCTCGGGGAGTGTGAGCCCTCGATCGAGGCGTTTACGGCCCTCCTCATCGACCTCGCCGTCACGACCACAAAACCTTTCGCTGGAAGGGTGAAGAAGGTCCATGAGAGCCAGATGGCGGCTTCCCAGCTCGACCTTGAGCGGTTGATAGGGAGCCTGATCAGAGGGCCCGTCTCGCTCAGCGATCCCGTCGAAGAGTACCGCGCGATTGCATCGGAGGATCGTTGCTACTTCGGCCGGGTCCTCTTCAGAATCGATCGGGGGGAGTTTGATGCCAGGAGCCCTATGCGCCGGTCATTCTTTCACCCCGGGGCGATGATGCCCCGGATGGCCCGGGCGCTCACAAACATCTCCCTGATCCAGCCTGGAGAGCGGTTCTTTGATCCCTTCTGCGGCACCGGCGGGATCCTCATCGAGGCCCGGGATATCGGTGCCCGGGTTCTCGGGAGTGATTTCGATCCCACCATGGCCGCCGGGTGCAGGCAGAACCTCCCAGGATTAGATGTGATGATCGCCGACGCCACAGCGGTCCCGATCTGTGATCGCGCCCTCGATGCGGTCGTGACCGATCTCCCCTACGGCCAGTCAGTCCGGATTCGGGCAGAGAGTATGGACGATCTCTACGACGGCTCAATCGCCGAGATCCGCCGTATCCTCCGCCCTGAAAGACGCGCGGTCATCGTCACGCATCGCGACATCGCCGATATCGCTGCTCGCCACTTCACCATCCTGCAGGCGCACGAACAGAGAGTGCACAAGAGCCTGACCCGCAGGATCCTGGTGCTCGCCTGACGACTCTCGCGGATAGCGACATCCGGTTCAATCGACCCCCCTCTCCCGGCGCCATCCTCCGGGTGGGACCGCCGGCAACCAACATCGACTTTATGATGGGTATCAACGAATTTTATATGTGGATGTGAATATAAAGCGCTACGGCCTCTACCTCATCCGGTGGCAACTCTCAACGCCGATCCTTGCAGTCACGCTCTACCTTCTCGCGGGCCTCGGAGCGCTCACCGCCACCATCGTAGCAAATCTCATCGGTGGTCTCATATTCTTCTGGGTCGACCGGTTCATCTTCACCTCCCGGTCGCTCGCCGCCCCTGCCCAGTGGGAGGTCAGGGAGGGGGTCAGGTGCGCGGACTGCAACACGATCTCACGGGGCTACCGCCTGGTCGTGACGAATGACTACGACAGGACGGACGACCCGACACCCGAGTTTCGCTGTGAGGCGTGCTCGAGGAAGAAGTCGGAGGAGCTCAGGCAGCAGGGCATCCGCCACTGACCCCTCCTCTCCATGAGATCGGCGAGGAGCACGGCGGCAAAAACATGGCTCACGGGCGCGAGAGATCCATCGGCTATTCGGGCGCAGAAAGTGAGTCACAGCATCCAAAAGCTCCTTTCGGGCAGGCAGATCATCTCATTCACCATCACCCGGGGATGAGTCTTCACCTCAAGCATGGTGTCGATCTCTGGCGGCGAGGCGTCACCTTAATGTATTCTCTTTCCATTCTACACCCGGAGTGATCGAGAAGATGATGGCATCAGTACGAAAATACGTAAACCCGCCTGCTGCTGAAGTGATATGCGAGTTCCGGTTCCCCGAGGACACTCCCTGGGACCTGACCTATCCCGGCATACTCTATGGCCGCCTGAAGGATGTCTACCCGAAACGTGATCAGCGCTACGTACGCGAGGTGGTCGTCCTCCTCGGACCCGAAGGGCTCCGTGAAGAACTCCTGGTCGGTGAGCGGTCGATCTTCATCACCGAGGACGAGGGCTGCGCGGTCCAGGTCGGTCCTCGACTGCTCTCGGTGAGCTGCCAGAAACCGTATGTGCACTGGGAGGCCTTCTCGACGCGCATCATTGGGGCGTTTGAGCGGTTCCGGGAGGTCATCAGCGCTGGCGCCGTCAGCACCATGAACCTCCGCTACGTCAACCTCATCGAGATCCCGGAGCGCGAGGTGACGCTCTCTGACTACTTCGCATTCTACCCGACCCTCCCGCCAGAGCTCCCACGAGTGCCAGCAGGATTCATCACTGGATGCGAATTCTCGTTTCATGACAACCGCGACAATTGCCGGGTGGAACTCACCGACGCTGTGCCAGCAGCCCTCGAAAATAACGCATATCTCTTAAACATCGACTATTTCCTGACCGGAGAGATGAGTATCCCGCTGGATGGGGTTGCTGACTGGCTGGAGATCGCTCATGCGCATGTGCGCGATATCTTCGAGGCCTGCATCAGGGAGCCCCTACGCGACCTCTTCGTCATCAGGGAGGAGACACCGGTGGTGGCGCGCTGAGGTGCGATGGCACCCTGGATTGCCCACCCCAGATTACCTGGAAGAACGCCTGTAGGGAAGAGGCAGAGCAATACACCGGATCGAGTTTTACCAAGAGCGCGGATGCTACAGCCTCGACGGCTGCTGGGATCAGGGCTGATCATGCGCCACTGATCAGGATAGGGGTGCTACCACTGGAGTCTGCAGGTGAGCTCCTCGCAGAAGATCCGAGCATTTTTCTGCAACCGGGTGCGACCAATTACCTGTGAACTTCATGGAGATCCAGGTAATCGGTGTTCAGGGCCTCCCCCTGATCCAGAAAGGGGATAACCTTCCAGCCCTGATCTGCGATCGGGTCACGTTTGAGGATGGAGATATCCTCACCATCGCCTCATCCGTCTACTCAAAGGCAAAGGGCTTCACCCGCGACCTTGCCGCCATCACCCCGGGTACCGAAGCCGTGCGGATCGCCGCAAAGACCAGGGAGGATCCTCGTTTCGTGCAGGCGGTGCTGGACTCATCCTCTGACATCCTGCTTGAGCACCCCTTCATCCTCGCAGAGGTGCCCTCCGGCCACATCGGCGTGCGCGCGGGCGTTGACCACAGCAACATAGAAGACGGCCAGGTAATCATCCTCCCACCCGACCCCATGGGGGCCGCCGCCGAGATCCGTGATGCGATCCAGCGTATCGCCAAAAGGGACGTCAGGGTCATCATCACCGATACCTGCGGGCGGTCGTTTCGCCGTGGTCAGACCGGTATCGCCATCGGGTGGGCGGGCATGACAGCGATCAACGACTACCGGGGCGACACCGATCTCTTCGGCCACGTCCTTGAGATCACCGAAGAGGCCGCGGTTGACGAGATCGCAGCCTTCGCAAACTTCGTCATGGGTGAGAGCCATCAGGGCATCCCTGCTGTGGTCTTCCGTAACTGCAGAGCCTGGGAAGGGCACGACACCGTCTACTTCACGCCGAAGGAGGATATCGTCAGGGTCGCACTGAAGACAAAAAAGGATTAGAAGATGGCGTTGAGCACGAAGACTGCCACCCCGATCACGACGGTTGCGACGATCACGGCTATCGGGCTGATATGGATGGCCCGGTGATCCTCGCTGTCGTAGTAGTTGACCAGGCCGGCAGAGGACACCAATCTTCCACCAGATTTTTTCGCCATGCAAAGATATTCTCTCTCCCCCCATATAAACTGATGGAGATGCACACCACAGAGTACATCATCACCGGCCGGGCACTCCTCGGCGAAGAGCTGACCGAGGAAGATGTCTGTATCACCGTCGCCGACGGCGTCATCAGATCGGTAGAGCCCTGCTCCGGGATACCGGATCGGTGGATTGTACCTGCCTTCTTCAACGCTCACACCCATCTCGGTGATACCGTTGCGATGGATCTTCCGGTCCAGGGCAGCCTCGCGGAACTTGTCAAACCTCCGGACGGCCTGAAACACAGGATTCTTGCGGCAACACCGCGCACCGATCTCATCCGGGGGATGCGTTCAAGCATCATGACGATGATCTCGACCGGGACAGCTGGATTTGCTGATTTCAGGGAGGGAGGTGCCGCCGGTGTTGCGGCGCTCCGTGAGGCGGCGGCCGGGCTTTCCTGCCTACCGGTCATCCTCGGTCGGGAAGGCGGGGAGCAGGTGGGTGACGGGGCAGGCATCAGTAGTATCCACGACGTGGCGGACGCCGAGTTGATGGTCAGGGAGGCGCGGGCCGCAGGCAGACTCGTCGCCTTCCATGCCGGAGAGAAGAACCCGGATGACATCGACGGAGCCCTTGCGTTTGAGCCCGACCTGCTCGTCCACTGCACCCACGCAACCGATGCGCACCTCCGGCGGATCGTCGATATGGATATCCCTATCGTCGTCTGCCCGCGATCC
>JAAZOW010000065.1 GCA_012797575.1 Methanomicrobiales archaeon
ACCCACGACCACCGGCATGCCGTCGAGGGAGGTATCACGGTGGATCTCTACTGAAGCGAAGAAACTGTCCATGTCTATGTGCATGATGATCCGGCCACCGGATGTCATTTGAGCGAACACCTCCCCGGTCTTCTGTGATAGTTTGGGGGTATGGTGATATAGCGCGTTCGCCTGCAGTAAAATCCTTCGAAATCGGTGTGCAGAGAGCCTCACGCGCCCCACCCTGCGCCCTGCACACACTCCCGATCCCAGAGACCCTGCACCCCACGCCGGGCCAGATGTCCTTTGCGCTCTGGGTCAATCAGATCTCAAAGTGGAAGCATTCAGGCGGTCGGTGGGAATACGCTCAATCTTGTGACATTTATGCAATACAGCTCGATTTATTATCGAAAAGAGTAAAGCTTACTGAATTAACCATTCGGACTAAATTTAGTCACCAAACCGACCTTACAAATACGGAATGGTTAAATAGAAATCATTACAAGTTTATGATAAAACAATCTATCCGGTGCTCCGCCAGGAGAGCTTCAGTCCACCCCGGGTTGACAACTTCTCTCGCGCATCCCGTGACTCAGTCCGAACAGCGGATCTGGATCTGGTGGATAACTCTCGCAACACAAAGGACCTGAACGGAGGTCTCTTCAGGGCACCACCCATCGGGCCGATCTTCCTGGAGGTTAGGAGAATCGGCCCCGTCCATAACATTGAGGCAAAAACCATGGCGAAGAAGATTACGTTGAACATGATCACCCAACGTTCTGTAGAAGAGGGCGTTGGGATAGTATCGGGCAAGATGTCCCCAGAGTATTTCGAGGCCTGCTCTATCATTGAGATGCACGACGATGACGTCCAAGCACTCGGTCTGTTCCCGAACCAGCTCGTCAAAGTGACAAGTGAATGTGGAAGTGTGATCGTCAAGGCCGTCAAAGGGCGCCAGACACTCTACCCGGGCCTTGCGTTCATCCCACAGGGAGTCTATGCAAATCAGATAGTCCCGCCACGGACTCAGGCAACCGGGGAGCCCCAATACAGCGGTTTTCCTGTGACGGTCGAACCCGCACCTCTGGGCGAGAAGCGCAAGAGCACGCTTGAACTCGTCCAGGGTGCTGTGGGGCTGTGGAGAGGTGATTGAGGAATGGTAAAAAAGATTGAGAATGTTGGATGCCCGTTCTGCGGCGTCTGCTGTGACGACCTTGTCGTCACCGTCTCTGATGACGGAAAGAAGATCTTAGAGGTTGAAAACGCCTGTGTCATCGGTAGCACGGTCTTCCACCGTGCCATGTCTGAGCGGCACACGCTACCCCGCCTCCGCCAGCCGGATGGCACCTACAAAGAGATCTCCTACGACGAGGCGATTGACTATGCAGCAAGGGTACTCCACAATGCGAAGAAACCCCTGATCTACGGATTCGGCTCGACCAACTGTGAGGGTATGGCTGCCGCTGCCAAGGTCGCTGAGAAGGCTGGTGCCGTCATCGATAACTGTGCATCCATCTGCCATGGGAGCTCGTTCCTCGCCATATTCGACAATGGCTATCCGAGCTGCACCCTCGGCGAGGTGAAGAACCGGGCTGACGTCATCGTCTACTGGGGCGCAAATCCAGCCCACGCCCATCCAAGGCACATGTCCCGCTACTCGATCTTCCCCCGCGGCTTCTTCACTGGCAAGGGCCACACGGGCAGAAAGATCGTCGTCATCGACCCACGGCACACCGACACCGCCCAGATGGCCGATATCCACCTTCAGGTGAAGCAGGGGCACGACTACGACCTCTTCAACGCCTTCCGCACGGTCGCCCGAGGTCACGACATCCCTGCTGAGGTCGCCGGGGTCAAGCGAGAGGACATCATCGAAGTTGTTGATATCATGAAGAAGGCGCGGTTTGGCACCATCTTCTACGGCATGGGTCTCTGTCACTCTGACGGCCGAAACCACAATGTGGACATTGCCATCAGCCTGACCCGCGACTTAAACGACTTCACCAAATGGACGATCATGGCGATGCGGGGCCACTACAACATCACCGGGCCGGGCGTGGTCTGGTCATGGCAATACGGGTTCCCATACTGCCTGGACCTGACCAAACGTGATATCGCCCACATGAATCCGGGCGAGACGAGCTCTGTCGACCTCGCCATGCGAGAGGAAGTGGATGCCTTCTTCAACGTGGGAACAGATGCCGCTGCCCACTTCCCGATCGAGCCCGTCAAACGCCTCAGGAAGCACCCATGGATCACCGTCGATCCTCACCCCAACATGGCGACCGAGATCTCGGATCTCCATATCCCGGTGGGAATCGTCGGCGTCGAGGTTCCGGGGATCGTCTATCGGATGGACAACGTTCCGGTCCAGTACCGTAACGTCATCGACCCGCCCGAAGGCGTCCCGAGCGACGAGGAGCTCTTCGAGCGTATCTATGAGAGGCTCTGCGAACTGGAGGCAGAGGATGCTGCGAAAGCACCCGCAAAGGCCGTGCCTGAGGGCATCCGTGCGGGGGAGTAGATCATGAACGAACTGATAGTCAAGAACGGGTTCGTCTTTGACCCCCTGCAGGGAATCAAGGGTGATCGGATGGATATCGGGATCAAGGACGGCAAGTTCGTCGAGACGAGCGCCCTTGGAAACCCGAAGGTCATCGATGCCGCCGGCAAAACCGTCATGGCAGGCGGTGTCGACATCCACTCCCACGTTGTCGGTCCAAAGGTGAACGTCGGCCGCCTCTTCCGGCCGGAGGATAAGCTCTTCAAGAGCCCTCTCAAGCGGGGCAACCGCATGGAGATGGGTTTCTCGGTCCCCTCCACGTTCAAGACCGGCTACGACTATGCGCGGATGGGCTACGTCTTCGTGAACGAAGCGGCGATGCCCCCGCTCCACTCCCCGCACGTCCACGAGGAGATCCGTGACACCCCGATCATCGACAACGCCGCGATGCCGGTCTTCGGGAACAACTGGTTCACCCTCGAGTACCTCAAGAACAACGAGATCGAGAACAACGCCGCATACACCGCCTGGCTCCTGCGGGCCACCCGGGGATTCGCCATCAAGGTCGTAAACCCCGGCGGCACCGAGGCCTGGGGATGGGGGCTGAACTGTGAGAGTATCCATGACCCGGTCCCGTACTTCGATATCACCCCGGCAAAGATCGTGACCGGTCTCATCGAGACGAACGAACACCTGGGCCTCCCCCACTCTGTGCACCTGCACTGCAATAACCTCGGGAACCCGGGCAACTACACCGACACGCTCGATTCGCTCAAGCTCGCCGAGGGCTACACCGCAAAGAACAACTTCGGCAGGGAGCAGGTGCTCCATATCACGCATATCCAGTTCGACTCCTACGGCGGCGACTCCTGGAGGACCTTTGAGTCTAAGGCCGAAGAGATCATGGACTACGTGAACGCTCACGACAACATCACCGTCGATATAGGGCAGGTGACGCTGGATGAGACCACGACCATGACCGCGGACGGACCGTTTGAGCACAGCCTCCGGGGCCTCAACAACCTGAAGTGGGCAAACACCGATGTTGAGCTCGAGACCGCTGCAGGCGTCGTGCCCTACGTCTACAGTCCAAACATCAGGGTCTGCACCATCCAGTGGGCTGTTGGCCTCGAACTTGCTCTCTTCGCCAAGGACCCGATGCGGACGTTCATCAGTACCGATCACCCGAACGCCGGACCGTTCTTCCGCTACCCACGTGTCATAAAGTGGCTGATGAGCCGCGAGGCGCGTGACACGACCATGAAGACGTTCAAGTGGCTTGAGCGGACGATCGATGCTACCTCCATAGACGGTATCGACCGTGAACTCACTCTCTACGAGATTGCGCAGATGACCCGGGCAGGTCCGGCAAAGGCGCTCGGTATCAGCAACACCTACGGTGGGCTTGTCCCGGGAATGGATGCCAACGTTGCCATCTACGCCCTCAACCCCGAGGATATGCCCTCCGATCCAGAGATGATCGAGAAGGCCTTCTCACAGTGCGCATACCTGATAAAAGACGGCGTCGTGGCTGTCCAGAACGGTGAGGTCGTCGCAGAACCAGCAAAGCGGACGGTCTGGGTCGACGTGAAGGTCCCAGATAACGCGCAGGTGCAGAGGGATATCTACGAGCACTTCCTCAGGCACTACAGTGTGGGAGTCGAGAACTACAAGCTCTTCGATGAACACGTCCATAACCCGCGTGCGATCGAGGTCGATGCGACCCAGTAAGGTGATTAGAAACATGAAGACAGTAACTCTCACCCTGGCAAAATCCCCTGAACTCTACATCGAGGGGCAGAATATCACTCCAGATCAGTTTGCAGGAAAGAAGGCTGCCGAGATCGCAAGTCTCGATGTCTGGGAGGGCAAGCTGAAGGGCCCGCTCGGGAACTACTTCACCGTCGAGGGCGACGGCGGTGCGACCGCAGGCGAGACGAAGATCGTCCTCCGTGGGGACTGTACCCGGGTAAAACGGATCGGCCAACAGATGACCGCAGGCGAGATCGTCGTCGAAGGCAACGCCGATATGTACATCGGCGGTTGGATGAAAGGCGGAAAGATCCACGTGAAAGGGAACGTCGACTCGTTCTGCGGCATCGGGATGGAAGGCGGCGAGCTGATCATCGACGGCGACGCCGGGCACCACCTGGGCTCATCGCCTCGCGGCGAGTGGCGCGGTATGCAGGGCGGATTGATCCGGGTCGCCGGGAATGCCGGTAACGATACGGCCACGTTCATCAACGGCGGGACGATCATCATCGGCGGCGATGCCGACATCCACATCTCCACCCACGGCGAGGGGGGGACCGTCATCGTCAAGGGCGATGCCAAGGGTCGTGTCGGTGGGCAGATGGTGAAAGGGAATATCTACGTCTACGGCACGATAGAAAATCCGCTTCCCGGGTTCAAGCTGGTTGGCGAGGTCGAACAAGAGGTCGATGGTGAGACAGCTCGCTTTGCCCACCATATCGGGGATCTCGGTGAACGCCACCCGGTCTCCAAAGGCAAGACCGTGTATGCAAACCTCTATACCCGAATCTAACCCTTTTTTACATCCGCGAGAGGAGGCTGCTTTATCGCGCCTGATACCTCTGTATGCCCGGGGTTACCCCTCCGCAGAGATCCGGGGGCTGGTAGGATGACCGAGTTTCTTCATCTCATCCCGGTGGCCGAGGCCATCCATCTCATCAACCGGATCTCCCCGACCGTCGATGCAGAGACCGTGCCGCTGACTGCAGCATACGGCCGCATCCTCGCCGAAGACGTTCAGACCGATACCGATATACCAGGTTTTGACCGTTCGGTCAAGGACGGTTTTGCGGTGAATGCAGCCGACACCGTCCGAGCATCAGAGGCAGTCCCGGTCCCACTCACAAAGGTAGGAGAGATTTCCATGGGCCGGGGAGAGAATGGTCTCTCTATCAAGCCCGATGAGTGCGCCTACATCCCGACCGGCGGCGCTCTTCCCGAAGGGTCGGATGCCGTCGTGATGCTTGAATACTGCCAAGACCTCGGGGCGACGGTTCTCGTGGGCCGTCAGGTCTCGCCGGGCGAGAACATCATACGTGCCGATGAGGACTATGCGCGTGGCGAGAATGTGCTTGCGGCCGGAAAACTCCTGAATGTCCAGGACGTCGGCGTGCTTGCTGCCGTCGGGATGCCCCGGGTGGTGGTGAGGCGGCGGCCGGTCATCGGGGTCGTTTCTACAGGCATCGAACTGGTGCCACCCGACCAGGTTCCGGCCACCGGTGAGGTCCGTGACGTCAACTCCTACCTCTGCGGGGCGTTCGTGGAAGGGCGAGGGGGCATCCCGCGGTACTACGATATCGTCAGGGACAACCCCGACGATCTCGCAGACCTCCTCTCATCAGCACTCGACGAGTGCGACGCGTTCCTGATCACCGGAGGAAGCTCCAAGGACGACCGGGATATCGCGGCCGGCGTGATCGGATCGCTCGGTGAGGTGTTTGCTCACGGACTGGCGCTGGCCCCGGGAAAGCCGACGATCGTCGGAAAGATCAGGCATGCCCCTGTCATCGGCATCCCCGGCCACCCGGCCTCGACGAGGGTCGTCCTCTCCGTTCTCGCAGGCCCCCTCATGCAGTCACTCTCAGGCTGCACCAGCTACCGGGAAGCGCAACAGAAGGCGTTCCTCACCCAGAGCATCCCCGCAGAGCGGGGGCGTGAGGAGTACGTCAGGGTCAGGCTCCACGGAGATGAGGCGGTGCCACTCTTCGGGAAGTCGGGTCTCTTAAACACCCTGGTGGAGAGCGACGGGTTCATCAGGATCCCCC
>JAAZOW010000309.1 GCA_012797575.1 Methanomicrobiales archaeon
AGGAGCAAACAGATAAAGAATAATATGATCTCTATGGTCACAAGGTCTACGACTACCATTTACTCCACGCCGCAGTGAACGGCTACATCTAGTGTCTGATTAACTGCTGAGGATATATGGATTATGTTGTAGGCAGAGGATATAAAGCCAGCGCTTCAGGAGAATATCGCGTCCAACACCTCAAACTCGCGCATCAGGAGCACAATCTTCTCTTCTGAGGAGAGGGGCTCTGGAAAGACCATATCTTCAAGCTCCAGGGTGAGGTATCCATCGTAGCCCCGGTCAGCAAGTTCCGTCAGCACCCGGACAGCGGTGGGGTTGCCGTGGATGGGATGGTGAGGTCGGCCATTCTCTCCGATTGCGCTGACATGGACATTCGCCATCCGATCTATGCAGAGGTCCATGAACCGGGTCACTTCATCGAGGGATATCATCATGGCATGCCCTATATCCAGCGTGAACCAGAGCCAGGGTTCCCGTTCGAGCACTTCAGCAGCATCGTCCGCCGTGTAGAGGAGGGTGTTGACCCGGGGCTCCAGGTTCTCGATCGCAATCCTCACCTCACCCTGCCTCGCGGCCTCCCGGAGCCTGGCGATGTACTCTTCAAATCGCTGGTAGTCATAAGCGCTCGGATGGCGTTTTGCTGTCCGGCGACCGGGGTGGACGGTGACCACATCGGCACCTACACGGTCCGCCATACGGATCGCCTCGATGGTGTAGTCGACCGATATCCTGGCGACTCTTGGGTTGATGGAACAGGGGTTTAGGTCAAGCGATGGCGCATGTACGGTGATCGGCATGAGCTCGGGGTGATCGATGATGCACCCTGCAAGGTCATCCTCAGGGAGACCCCGGAGCCAGAAGTGCGGAGTCTCGACCCAGAATTCAAGACCGTCGAGACCTGCCTCAGCGACGTAGTCAAAGATATGGTCACATGGGTACTCGTGGAAGAACATCGTCGAGACAGCGATCCGGCTCATAATACCATTTGATATAACCCATCAGTCTAATAGATTGTGATGATATGGCGCGGGTCTTCCGGTCATCCAGATCACTTTGGAGCTCCGATCTTTTCGGTCTCAGAGATCTCCGGGCGCATCTGCAACCTTCTCGACGATGATAGCCTGCACGGGATCTGGGTTCGGGGGGAGGTGACCAACTACAAGGACCACGCCTCCGGCCACCGCTACTTCTCGCTCTCGGATGCGGGCGGGAGGAATTCGGCGCTGATCAACTGCGTCATGTGGCGCACCTACGCCTCAGGACTCGGGTTTACACCGAAGAGTGGTATGGATGTCCTTGCCCGGGGATCGGTTGAGGTCTACGAGCCCCACGGCAGGTACCAGCTGATCGTTCAGGAGATGTTCCCGGCGGGTCTTGGCGAACGCCATCAGATGGTCGAGCGCTGGAAACAGGAGCTCATGGCCGAGGGGCTCTTCGCCTCTGAGCGGAAACGGCCTCTGCCCACATTCCCGCGCCGGATCGGTGTGGTCACCTCCGCAACCGGCGCGGCGCTCAGAGATATTCTTTCGGTCGTATCCCGGCGATACCCGGCCGTCGAGGTGATCCTCTCGCCGACGGCCGTCCAGGGCGAGGGAGCACACCTCGAGATTGCGGAGGCGATCCGGAGGGTCGATGGGCTCGTGGATGTAGTCATCGTCGGCCGTGGCGGGGGGAGCTTCGAGGACCTCTTCCCCTTCAACCACCCCGACGTCGTGCGAGCTGTTGCCCGTTGCAGGGCGCCGGTGATCAGTGCTGTTGGGCACGAGGTGGATACTGCGCTCTGTGACTTTGCCGCGGATATCCGGGCGCCGACGCCGTCGGCGGCTGCTGAGCGGGCTGTGCCCGACCGCCGGGAAGTGCTCCAGGAGCTCGAGGGATACCGGGCGCGGATGGAGGCGATCCTCTCCCGCCGCATCGAAGCCTCGGAGG